>NZ_JBSICD010000006.1:0-259669 GCF_058246155.1 Providencia sp. UF-183
AGGTCGCCTTCACGTGCACCCGCAACACCATTCCATTGCATTGTGTTATCACCCGTTAAAATTTGACCGCCACAGGTGGTTTTATCACCAACGCGTAAAAAGTAGCCTATTGCCATGAACATCCCTTTATTTAGCTTAAGTTTGATTGTATTGTTAATTAGCAATAAAGGATTGACAAGTTATTTTTAATAATTTTGGCTAATTACAATAAATAAGAGTGGCTGGCGATTTTTTTTATATACTATTAATATCTAAAATAAATAGAGTATTATGGTAACGGCTTATTTAAGGCAGTAATGGAATTAAGTAACTCAATTTTCAAACATCAAGCTACTGAGTGTGTTTTTATGTTTTAATTGGTTTTTTATTATTATTTTAAATTTAGTGGATGTCAATCTGACTAAATCGACATCAGATATATCAGGTTCTATTACTTTAGATGCCATAAAAGCAACTAATGAAAATATATAATTCAATCATAAAAATGAAGAATGAAATTTGTAGAGAATAATAATTTGATTACAGTTTTGGCATTTTTTATTAGTCTTGAAAAGCTAAATCTATAAATATATTTCTGAAATGAAGATGACTAAAATTTTTTTGATAAAAACAGCGTATTTGAAGTGGAATACGCTGTTCATATATTAAGTTGGTGAATGGTTGCGTTTTAAGGTTTTGATTAACTAATTAAATGCAATGATGACTACAGCATTACCAGTGTAATATCCAGGGGTTACCGTTCCAGATGCATGTAATTCAGACGTAAATGTAAATGGATTCGGCGCATTATTTCCAGAAATATTCATATTGGCACCACTCCAACCACTTTGATTGTTAATTAATGGATTTGAATAAAAGTTAGATGTCGAATTTAAATATATATAACTCTCACCTGTCGTTGAACGAGCAAATAGGTTGATATTTGTAGCTTGTGTGCAGGTGATATTGCCAGAAACTGAACTTGTCTTGCCATTTAAGCTTGTGTTACTAATTTCCTTGTGATCAATAAAGGCAGGTAAAGAAATACTGCATGTTTGATTTGTAGGTGGAATTTTACCACAGACACTACCAGGCCATTGGATCGCATTCCTAAGACCCGCAGTTGGTCTATTGTTAACATAGAATAATCCAATACAAGTTGCATTTGGGCTATCAATGACAAACGATGCACGATAAGGAATACCTTTTGCACTACGAAAAGCAGCCGCAACTTGTTCTCGTGTTTGATATTGGTTAATTCGAATGCAGTTACCATAATCTATGCAAGAGCCGCTCAATGACGGTGCACCAGTTGCATACAGAACATCAGGGCCTATCCAGCATTCATTTGGCCCATAACAAGGGTTAGTAACACCGCTTGTTTCACTCCAAGAGAGAATGTCCATCACAACACGAGGCCAAGCCCCAGAGGTCATGCTCACAGGCATTACATATGCGATTGCATTGGCAGGACGAGATGGAAATAGAGACGTTAGCGCGATGATTAATAATAAAATACTTAAACGGCCTGTATTTAATATTCCATGTATTTTTATTTTTTTAGCAGACATAATGGTTTACTCATAATCTAATTTGAACGTGGCGCTCGCAGCCCATGAACCGAGCACAATTGATTTATTTTGCAATGCGATTGGTTCGGCCTTTACATATGCTTGAAATCTTAGGTCATTATTATTTCCGGCATACAACCCTTGGGTATAACTACCACTATTAATTTTGATAGCTGCGCCAGAAATACTTTCAATACCAACCGCCACTCCGGATGCTTGACTTCCGGCATCTAGCGCCAGTAAACCAGGTAAAGCTGAACTTTCTGCGCCAATAAATGTGACTTTTACTTCATGGCCTAATGCTAAATCACAATTAATTAATCGAATGGTAAAAGGTTGGCTATTTGTTTGAGTATTCAGATACAGGTATTTATCAACTATTGTACCGAAATCTAATTCAATAGATTCGTCGCCGGGGTAAACATCACAAGCATCCTCAATCAACGTGCCATCAAATTCCACATTTGCAGAAAAGGCCATGGTGGTACCCAAAAACCATAAGCCAAAGGCAAAGCTCATATTACGTTTAATATTCATAGTGATGACAGCTGCCTCCTATTCAAAAATAATGGTTAACGTGCCTGATGCAGTAAAATTATCCCCGACGAGTTCGCTTCCCGAACGCATAACCGGAACCGCTGAAAGGGATGGCAGAGAAGCTGCATTAATCAAAAAAGCTTCATTCAATGGTTGGGGTTGTCCATTTTTCTGAATTTGAATTCCTAATTTGCCATTATTTAACGGTGCCACCGTTCTTAATGTCGCATTATCAAATCCATTCCCTGCGAGTGTTCCTCCGAATATTAAGCTGATATCCCACGGTTGAGCCATATCGCCAACACAATCTAGTTGAAAGGGAATAGGTTGCTTGAAAGCGGTACCATTGACTTTTCGTACACCAACTTTACCAAATGAAACTTTGATAGGGTCGTCATGGCTTAATTGGCATACAGGGGGAATAATTAACGTGCCATCAAATGCCCAATTCGCCTGTGCTGAAGATATGGACATCACCATTATAAATCCTGCCATCCAATGCTTAATTTGATTGTTATTCCACATAATCATTCTCACTGATACTCAATTTTCAGTGTTGCCAGCGCTGTAAAAAATCCGCCATCAGTATTCGTAAAATTGGCGTCACTATTTTTTACCGGAGCAACTTCTAAGGTTGGCAGCGCTGTATATAACACATTGAAAGGCTGGTTAATAACTTGCTTAGCATTGTTCACATAAAAAGAAAGCCCTAGTTTTGGGTTACTCGTTTTCAATGCGCCATTGCTATTAAATGATGTTCCATCACCGACAAGCGTGAGTTTTATAGTGTTTTTCACTAGATTTGTGCAGCTGAGTCCCATCGGTACAGTGCGCTTGTATTGAACTCCATCGATACGCGGGAGCAATATATCGCCAAAATGTATAGTTTCTTGTTGGTTGTTATTCAAAATGCACTCGGGCGGTGTCACCAATAATCGACCTTTTAGTTGGATACCAAGTGTTGTTGCTTGGCTTTGGCTAAATAGGCTAAGCATCATGCAGACCGAGAGAAGATAACGGAATAATTTCATTGATATCATCCTATTGGTAATCCAATACCATCGTAAGATTGCCAGTAAAATCACCACCTGATGTTAAATTTACCCCTGTAGGTTTAACGGGGACGGCATATAAAGCAGGCGAATTCCCATAATTAAAATTGAGTGTTGCACCATTACTCAATCGAGTCCCATCACGGTAAATAGCGATACCTAAATTGGTAAGATTCGTTGTTACTGATGATTCGCCATTGATTTGCCTATCAGTCCACTTCAGCGTCATCTTTAATGCATTCTTATGTAAGCCATTACATACCAAATTGTAATTGATAGGCGAGCGACCATAGGTGCCATCAATTTTTGCCTGATGTATATCGCCAAAATCGACAGAGGTTGTTGTTGCACCGCCAAGAGTACATTCTGGCTCACCATATACTGTTACACGAATTTGAATATTCGAGGTTAAATCAGCAGCGATAGCTTTGTGAGAAAAACTTAGTAAAATCAGCGCGCCGAAGAAAAACACTCCTGCTAGGACAAGTGTTTTAAAGCATATCGTAAGAAAATAAGCTCCTCTCATCTCCATGCCCCTATTCATAACTTACCTGAAATCTAATTAACGCCTGATAAGCCCCAGCATTTAGTTGAGCAGAGGTACGAACTGGTGTCACATAGTAAGTTAATTGATTTTGTCCAGGTGAAACCAACTGTGGTGTGCTGTATTCACCTAAGTTAATTGGTGAACGCGTAGCATCACTGAATTGCAGACCAATCCCTTGAACACCTGCAACCGCAGCCAAGCGAGCGTCTTGAATATCTATAGGAGCCAAAAAGCGAATCTTCATTGCTGGCATTTGCTGACTCCACAAAAGATTTCCCTGCATAGTGCGGCTGCGACTTTCACCGCTTAGACAATCTTCTAAACGTAGTTCAATCGCAACTGGGTTACCTGTTTGCCCTATATGCTGAAGCTGCCCTGTTCCTACAGTCCCCAAATTAACCGTTTGGTATGCTGATGACATTGCTAAGCGACAAGCACTCTCCGTCAAGGCACCATGAACATATAGCGTGCCATGTGAACCGTCGACATCCCAGTTATCAACTTTATTTAGGGCTGTTCCCGCTGCCACATTGCTGAATAAACTCAGCGCTAAACTTCCTAAGCCCACATAACGGAGCATCCTGCTTGTGTTTGCCATGATATTCTCCTGCTATTTCATCACACATTTCAAATCAGTCTATTTTTTTTCAGGTACCACATGGCAGTTATTTCCCTGACATGTAAACGACAGCGTTGGGCGACCACCATAATCATTGATATAGGTCAGCACAGGTTTATTGCCTAATGCATCTGCACTAACGTTTAGTGCTTTACTGCTCTTTGGTTCCACCATTACAGGCTCAAAACCGGTGACTGTTTGTCCATTTTTACTTGGTACTGCATCGACAAAAGAAACGTAATATGCGGTTGGGTTGTTAATCGTATATTGGTTGCCTTGGCGCGTAAGAGTCACTTTTTCTTGCCATGGGTTATCCATTTGTTCACGTGTTGGAATAATTGATTTCGGCCGATAAAACAATTTGATACGTGTCTGTAATGCCAATTGCAGTGTATTGGGCTTATCACTTTTCGGTGGGATCTCTCGCAAATTAAAGTAATACACTGATTCTCTGTCTTGTGGCAGCGAAGCGGCACTTGGCAGAGCTTGAATTTTTATTTGGCTTTTTGCACCAGGCTCAATACGCTGTACTGGTGGTAACACCGTAAATGGGTCACTTATTTTTTCACCTTTTTCATTCTCCACCCAACCTTGAGCGAGATAAGGTAATTGTTTGTTTTCATTGCTAATATTTAAACTGATCGATTTTTCATCTCCCGTAATAATCGCTCGAGTTCTGTCTAATGCAACCGCCGCTTGAGCAGAAGATAGCGTTGCTGAAGTTAATACAACTCCAACCAATGCAAATGCTGCTCTATGGGCATTTTTTTTATTCATCATTTTATTTTTCATCATGTTATTCATCATATTGTTATCTTCTAGGGTTAAGGAGAACTCACCGTTTTTGCATACCATCATTTTTATTATTTTTGTAACCAACGACTTGATTCCTTTGGAACTGTTTTTTCAACAACGGGCACAACGAGTTCTGATGCCTTCGGTACAGCCTCTAATGCACGGCTGGCTGATTGCGTCTTTATGGTTGCTGACGATGCTGCTTTTGTTCCTGGGTTGTGGCACGGTAATAACCAGTTTGCTTGCAAATATTCATCTTCTGGCAAGGTATCAGGGAGTGTTATTTCACACTGCACTTGGTCATCCCAGCGGACTTGCAAGGTATCTTTTGCGTTTAAACCCGTGAGATAGGCATTTCCATCATCACCCACCATACCGACCTGCTGGCCACGACCGTTTAAGATAATTGCTCCGAAAGGCGGTGTGCTATTGTCCGACAGCCTTAACAACGCCATTGCACTGCTTCCAGCGACAACATCAAATTGACGGTAGCCAATCGCTCCTTCGGTTAAAGTACCTTGCTTTATCGATTGGGAGACTTGCGCTTCATCTGGCAATGCATTCAAATCAACACTAACTTGATTACGGTAATAGCTATTCACATCACTAATAACTGCCTGTCCAAAGCGGTTGGTACGTACAATAGATCCATAACCACGTAATGGGATATTAGGTACACCATCGGTATCAACAAATATGCGAGTACCGCCAATTTGGCTGCTACGATGTAGTACGGCACCTTTTTCCGTTGCAGTGAAGCCACCTTGTAAAGAGAATCCTGCTGACCGATAACGATCTTGTTGGTAAGTTGCATTTGCATTGAGCTGTGCTAAATCTCCTTGATGGGTGTAATAGCCACTCACGAGTGCACCTGAGCGTGCCCACCCCGTACTTAGTTGGTAATTATTTCTTTCATCGATAGTGCTGTAGTAATTCACACGCTGTGAGTTATCATTTTTATCCCAGCTACTGTTGTAACTAACAGAGCTTTTTTCTCCCCAAGGCACTGTGAGCGAGGCATATACGCCATCATCATTACTTTCACGATAACGATTTCGATACGCAGTCAAGTTGAGGCTAAGGTTTTTCCATTTACCAATATCAAAATAACGCGCTAATGAAATGCTGTAGCGGTCATTATCGGGCTGATCCCAATAGGTTTGGTGGTAATAGTTGATAAATGCGCTGAGCCCTAACTCTGAAAATTGCTGGTTATAAGAAATGGTATACATTTCTTTGCTATTGTATTGACGAGCACCCGTTTCCTGAGCATCCAAATACTCAGACATACTCATAAAGCCTTGTTCTGAGAATCGATATCCCGCAAATGTCACTTGGCTGTTATAAGTATCAAAACGTTTTGAGTAACTTAAGCGGTATGAACTACCGCGATACGTTTTATTTCCCACATCACTTAAATTAGCTAAATGCGCTCGAGCATGGGTGATATCGAATGATAATGCGCCAAATACCATTAAGTCGCGACCAACCCCAATAGCCGCTGATGCATAGTTTTTCGCGCCAATTCCACCACCATAGAGTGACCAGCCGTTGTTAACTCCCCAAGAGAACTCACCGCTTGAAAACGTATCGCCGCTCACATGGTGACGCCAATTTGTTGGGCGTCCAGCGGCTAATTTGTAGCGCAGTTGTCCTGGTCGTGTTAAATACGGAACACTTGCAGTATTTACCGTAAAGCGCTGTGTTGAGCCATCTTGTTCTTTAACTTCAACATCGATTTGCCCAGCTAATGCATCGTTCAGGTCTTGGATACGAAATGGACCCGCAGCAACTTGAGTTTGATAAATAATTCGTCCTTGTTGGCTTACGATGACGGTTGCATTGCTTTTTGCTACCCCAGTAATTTCTGGAGCATACCCACGTAGATTAGGCGGTAGCATATTGGTGTCCGTAACCAAGCTAAGCCCTGTAAATCTGAAGCTATCAAAAATATCAGAGGTTAGATAATCTTCACCTAAGGTGAGTTTTGCACCTAATGATTTGATGGCTCGGTAGACATAATAGCGAGTCCAATCTAAGGACGTAGTCGTGCTTTGTCCTTGTTGCTTATCAATACGCATTTGCCAGTCTGCACGAGCACGCCAAGCTCCCAAGTTAACACCAGCAACACCATTACCGCTGGTACTGTAGTTGGTTTGTTGTCCTGAACGAGTTTGTTGTCCGACTTGGGCATTGAGGTTGTAATCAAATAGTGCGCCAGGTAACCCTTCTTCCCAGCGAGCTGGAGGATCCCAATTCTCAGCGGTGTATTCGAGGTAGGCTTGCGGCAGACTGATATACATAGCCGAAGTCGCAAGATCGGCTTTAACCTCAGTTCCTGGTAAGCTTTCAAGAGATAAACACTGTCCATCATGCCACCACTTTAATGTTGACATCAGTTCAGGCTTGATACCGAACTTTTCAACTAAAGTGGGACTCAGGCAAGGGAGGCTCTCATCCGATTCATCTTTAGGTGCATAATAAAAGACAGTTTCTTCCGGCATGCTTTGTTTGTTTAAGAAAAGCGTAAAACTGTATTCACCAGGCATGAGGTAACCTGGGCGCGAAAATTGGCTTAAATCAATATTGCTACGATCATTGACGTCTAGCATATCCATATTAAATTTAATATCGGATGCGTGACCACCAAAGCTAATAGCCAATGCGACTAAAAGCCCTAATCTGCAAGGCCGAGTTATCCGTAACACAGGCGTGTGAATGAAATTCAGGGTCATCATCTCGACCTTCTTTTGCGTTCTTTTATCCGTAATGTCATTTCGCTCATGAAGCTCACCTGTTAAAGGCGATCTTCATTCATGAGAGGAACCGACTATTCATAATCCAGTTTGAAACGTAGTTGACTGTGGTATTGACCTGATGCTAATGGGCGATTATTTGCCACCAATCGCAGCCGATAGGTGAGATCTTTTGCTCCGGCCGTAAGTGAATTTACGGACATTCCTTGGCCTGGTATGGCAATTTCGCCATCCCCCTCACGTTGAATTTGTAATCCAACACCTTGAGCTTGTCCGCTAACACCAAATAATCCCCTATCATGGGAGCCATCAAATGTTATACGAAAGTATTGCCAATTCGGCTTATCAGGATTTTGGCGTTCAAGAACACAATTCACTAATCGGATAACAAAAGGTCGAGCTGGTCCTTGCCCATCACGGCGAATTTGAGTCAGTGCAATACTTCCCATATCAATAGTTTGATCACGGCTGCCGACATCAATAGCACATGCTGTTTCAATAATGCTTCCATTCATATTCACTGAGCCTTGAGCCTTTGCAGTCGATGCCGCGGTTAACAGGCTTAAACTTAAGATCAATGAAAACATTCCAAAGGTTATCGAATTATTCATTGCTTCCTCTCTTACACTCAATTCAGTCGAAATGAGCCAACAAATAAATTTTGTTGGCTCAGGATGAATTACTCGTAAGACAGAGTGAAATCCGCTACTGAGCTAAAGTCACCAGCAGTGATCGTGCTGATATCGCCGCCATTACCTTTTAAGTAAGCTGCGAAATTCAGGGTGTTATCACCATTTTGAATTTGTTGGAATGGTGCAGCTGTTCCTAAAGTCACCACATTACCGCTACCATTAGTGATCTGAACACCAGCACCAGCACCAGTACCAACAATACCTAATGTTTTATTTGTATTATCGAAAGATGCAGCTGCACCACTAAAGGTTAATTGAACGCCTTTAGTCAGTTTAGTGATATCACAGTTTTCTAAAGTGATTTCAAACGTACGTGGAGTTGATTTACCACCATCAACTAATGCCATGTTAGAAATTTGGCCTAATTCAACAGTTTGGTCGATTGAGCTAGGAGAGATTGAGCATGGAGCATCGATAATAGCGCCTTTAAACGTTACTTTACCGTGGCCTTGATCAGCAGCATTTGCTGCAGAAGCTAATCCTAGAGCCATAAAAGTTGCCATTGCAATAGATTTCATTTTCATGAATATAAAGTCCTATGTTTTTGTTAAGTTAAATAAAGTATGAGTGTCAGTTTTCATTGCTCATTGCAGACACTCTATTTGCAATGAACTGGAAAAAGCAAAGCCCGAGGACTTGATTCAAAAAATCAAATCCTAAAAAATAAAATTGAGTTATTAATTAAAAATTAAAATCAAAAAATATATTTAGTCGTCTGTTAAAAAAACTTGAATTGGCACCTTAAATAACTCTGAAAACTGAGCTAGAAAATCAATATTTATATGGTTTGCGCCTGATTCATAACGAGAAATTTGTTGCTGGCTTACGCCAATATATTGCCCTAACTCCTCGGCGGTTAATTTCATTTCCTTTCTGTATTTTTTTACTTTCCTTCCGACAATAATATTAAATTTTTGTGTTTTTGTGATTATTAACATAATGTCAATCCTATTTCAGACATTGACTAGATAGGGAAAATAATCCTTCAGATTTAAAATAACACTCCATATTATGGATATAATTTATTGAGCTATTTTGAAATCCAACGCCATCTAATAAATAATTGATATCGACATCAAGCGAGCTAGCAATTTGCTGAATTTGTTCTAAATGCAGCCGAATAACTCCACGCTCAATACGTGACACATGTTGTTGTGAGCATAAAAGTAAATCAGCTAGATCAGAACCACTTAAGCCTTTTGCTCTACGGGCTCTAAGTATATTGCTCCCAACAATTTCCTTAGGAGATAAGTTAGATGGCATAAAATTCTCTCCGTGAAATAAATAGGTTATCTATTAACGGTTGTTTAACTATTGTCAAAATGCACCAAATTGACAATAGTAATGCTTTACTAGAGTAATATTTTCAATACTGATTATTATTTTGTATTTAATTTTTTATTTTATGAATTATTGGTTGAATAATTCATAAAAATCATTTCAAAATATTACGGCGTGTAAGCTTGGAGTGTTACGAAGAGTTTGAATAGATGAAAAAATTAATGAATTCAATGATTTTTCATAATGAGGTGTACTTGCTTTTAGTAATATATACATAGCGTTATTTACACGCTACGTATTTGACGAGTATTTTCATTTAACTTAAGATGCACCTAATTCATTACGTTTGTCAATTTGGTGCATTTTGACAACTCTTTTAGTCGGTTTTTGTTCACCATACCCCTCGGAATCTTGCTGGATTACTCGCCGTATATCGCACAGTGTGTTGTATATTGGTATGTCCTAAATAATCCTGAATTAAACGCGTATCTGCACCTTTATCCGCTAATGCATAACCGCATGCATGCCTTAACATATGAGGATGAATACCTAAAGTCAGCTTAGCTAACTCGCCGAGTCGTGAAAACAGTTGGTAAAAGCGCTGACGAGTCATGGCTGTTCCTCTTTCTGATAAAAATAGCCACTGACTTTCTTCTCCTTTCCATGTACGTCTTACATTTAACCAAGCTTTAATAAGTGGGATTTCTTCATCAATGAGTGGATGATTCACTGAAAAGCCATTCTTTAAACGATGTACATATAGCTCTTTACTTTCTAAGTTAAGATCAGATAGTTTTAGCGATAGGGCTTCGCTTGCTCTCAAGCCATGTATAAAGCTCATATAAATTAAGCAAGAATTACGTTCGGGGTGTCGAGACAAACGGCAAGCAGCTAAAAGTCGAGATATTTCTTGGGGAGTTAAATACTTACGAGTGGACATGAGCGTTTCCCATTTTAGTCAGAAAAAGCCAATCATATCTAAATTACACAACCTAACACATTAGTTTTTAGATAAATATAATGACTTTATTCTATGGTTAGAATAAAAGTTCATTTATTGTCTACTAACTCAACAATCAAAGCCTAATTAACTAAAATTTTGTCTCTGTAAAATGATTTTTTAGCCTGCCTTTAAATGTGAGGGGAAATAGACTATTTGCTTGCTAAACTCGCATAGGTGATGCCCATAAAATTAACAAATCCAGTCGTTGAACCAACACTAGTGTACTGATTAGAATTAATAAATTATTTTTAACCATTTTTTGACGGTTACAAAAATAAGGGGGGCTAGAAATTATTTTTATATAATATTAATATCTAAAATAAATAGAGTATTATGATGATTTATTTAAAAAGGTAATTGAATTAACGTTCCGATTTTTTTAAATTCTAACATGCGGAGTATAAATTTTAATTTACAATTTTTTCTTTTTTTGCCCTTCTAAGTTAGCTAGATTAAATAGCTTAAGACCATTCTCTCAATAAAAAACTATATTAGAAAAACAACTCTTGGTAGTTATTTTAATTTTAAGGCACAGGAATAATATATCGAATAAATTGGCTATATTGGAATAATGTGATTGTTTATCTAGTGATAAACTCTGATTTGTAATGCACTAAATTTAAAAAATTCAGTTTATATTTAACGTTTTGAAAAACAACAAATTAATGTTAATTTTTAATTCAAGTTTATCTTTCTTACTTTTGTCGTACATTATTGATCACGCACAATACCCATCTATATGCCCGCTATAAAATAACGATTGAAATCAGAGAAGTGAAAATACCAAAAATAAATTTCAAAAATTATTTTATAACTTTAAGAAGCAATGTTAAGTGAGGCAGATATGGATAAAGCATTATCTGATGGGTTACTCCAATCGGAGATCAGCCGTCGAAAACTAATGCAAACCAGTACTGTGGGCGGGCTTGCGCTTGCTAGCGGTGCATTAAGTTTACCTTTTAGCAATGTCGCCAATGCCACTGTAGCGGCGCCAACCCCCGAAGAAAAAATTGTCTGGAGCGCGTGTACCGTTAACTGCGGAAGCCGTTGCCCGCTGCGTATGCATGTGGTGGATGGCGAAATCAAATACGTTGAAACCGATAATACGGGGGATGACGTGTATGGTGATAAGCACCAAGTCAAAGCCTGCTTGCGTGGTCGTTCCATGCGCCGTCGCGTGTACAACCCTGACCGTTTGAAATACCCAATGCTGCGTGTTGGTGCGCGTGGTGAAGGGAAATTTAAGCAAATCAGCTGGGAAGAAGCTTACGACCTCATTAGCGGTAACCTTAAACGTATTATTAAAGATTACGGCAATGAAGCGGTCTATTTAAATTATGGGACAGGGACATTGGGCGGTACAGTTGCGCGTTCATGGCCGCCTGCGAACTCGCCAATTGCACGTTTAATGAACTGCACCGGTGGTTATTTAAACCATTATGGTACATACAGCACAGCACAAATTAGCTGCGCAATGCCGTATACCTACGGCAGTGGCGCGGGTAACAGCGTTTCTGATATCGAAAATTCTAAATTGGTAGTCTTGTTCGGAAATAACCCTGCGGAGACTCGAATGAGCGGCGGGGGGATCACTTTCCAATTAGAGCAAGCGCGTGAGCGTTCCAATGCACGAATGATTGTTATCGACCCTCGTTATACTGACACCGCCGCGGGGCGCGAGGATGAGTGGATCCCAATTCGTCCGGGGACTGATGCCGCATTAGTGGCGGGGCTTGCCCATGTGTTGATCACGGAGGATTTGGTTGATCAACCGTTCTTAGACAAATATTGCGTTGGATATGACGAAAAAACGCTCCCTGCGAATGCACCAAAAAATAGCCATTACAAAGCCTATATTTTAGGGCAAGGGGATGATGGCATTGAAAAAACGCCTCAATGGGCAGCAAAAATTACCGGTATTCCAGCTGATAAAATTATCAAACTCGCGCGAGAAATCGGTAGTGCGAAGCCAGCTTATATTAGCCAAGGCTGGGGGCCACAGCGCCATTCAAACGGCGAGCAAACTGCTCGTGCGATTGCCATGTTACCGATTTTAACAGGAAACGTGGGGATTAGCGGAGGTAACACAGGAGCGCGTGAAGGAAATTACGATATTCCCTTTGAGCGTATGCCAACCCTTGAGAACCCAGTAAAAACCAGCATTTCCGTATTCTTATGGACTGATGCCATTGAACGCGGCCCTGAAATGACAGCAACCCACGATGGTGTTCGTGGTAAAGACAAACTGGATGTGCCAATTAAGTTTATTTGGAACTACGCCAGTAACAGCTTGATTAACCAGCACTCTGATATCAATAAGACCCATGACATTCTTCAGGACGATAAAAAATGCGAAATGATTGTGGTGATTGATAACCACATGACTGCATCGGCAAAATATGCGGATATTCTTCTGCCAGATTGCACTGCATCGGAACAAATGGATTTTTGCCTTGATGGTGCTGCCAGTAACATGGGTTATGTGATTTTTGCCAGCCAAGCCATTGAACCACGTTTTGAAAGCAAAACCGTGTATGAGATGTGTACGCAAATCGCCCGCCGTATGGGGGTTGAAGATAAGTTTACTGAAGGGCGTACACAAGAAGAATGGTTACGTCATCTATATGAAATTTCAAGAGAAAAATTACCTGAGCTGCCTGATTTTGAAACTTTCCAGCAGCAAGGGATTTACAAAAAAATGAACCCGCAAGGGCACGTCGTGGCACACAAAGCGTTCCGCGAAGACCCAATAGCGAACCCATTAAATACCCCGTCCGGTAAAATTGAGATTTACTCTGACCGCTTAGCGGATATCGCCAAAACGTGGACCCTTGAAGAAGGTGACTTGATTTCGGCAATCCCGATGTATTCCCCGGGCTTTGAAAGCCATGAGGACAAACTGACCGAGCAATACCCACTGCAATTGAGTGGCTTCCATTATAAATCCCGCGTTCACTCTACATATGGCAATGTCGACGTGATCAAAGCTGCTTGTTTGCAAGAAATGTGGATCAACCCGATTGATGCTGCGCGTCGCAATATCAAAAATGGCGATATGGTGCGTATTTTCAATGACCGTGGTGAAGTGCACATCAATGCCAAAGTGACGCCGCGGATCATTCCAGGTGTTGTCGCAATGGGGGAAGGGGCGTGGTATGCGCCAGATGAAAACAAGATAGACCATGGGGGAAGCCTTAACGTTCTGACCACGCAGCGCCCGTCGCCGCTGGCAAAAGGTAACCCGCAGCACAGTAATCTTGTTGAAGTAGCTCGGGTATAGGGAGGGGATAAATCATGACAACACAATATGGTTTTTATATTGATTCAGCCCGTTGTACGGGGTGTAAAACGTGCGAATTAGCGTGCAAAGACTACAAAAATTTATCTCCTGAAGTGAATTTTAGGCGTATTTACGAGTACACGGGCGGTGACTGGCAAGAAGATAACGGCGTCTGGCACCAAAATGTGTTCAGTTATTATCTGTCAATTTCGTGCAACCACTGTGAAGACCCTGCGTGCGTCAAAGTGTGCCCAAGTGGCGCAATGCATAAGCGCGAAGACGGCTTTGTGGTGGTGGATGAAAGTGTTTGCATCGGTTGCCGTTACTGCCACATGGCATGCCCATATGGTGCGCCGCAGTTTAATGCCGAAAAAGGGCACATGACAAAATGTGATGGCTGTTATGAGCGTGTCGCGGAAGGAAAAAAACCGATTTGTGCCGAATCTTGCCCGCTGCGTGCGTTGGATTTTGGCCCAATCGAAGAGCTGCGTAAAACCTATGGCACATTGGCAGAAATCGCGCCATTGCCAGAAGCGCATTACACCAAACCGAATATTGTCATTAAGCCGAATGCTAATAGCCGCCCAGTGAACGATACCACGGGCCACTTAGCTAACCCAAGGGAGGTATAAGATGGGCAACGGATTACACGAATGGCCGCTGATCCTGTTTACGGTATTAGGACAAAGTATTGCGGGTGCACTGATTGTCACAGGACTTGCGTGGTTATCGACAGATGATAAAACACAAAAGCAACGTATTGTGAATGCGATGCTGGCTTTGTGGGTGCTGATGGGCTTAGGATTCTTGGCTTCCATGATGCATATGGGCTCGCCGCTACGTGCGTTCAACTCAATGAACCGTGTTTTTTCATCGTCACTCAGTAATGAAGTGCTATTTGGCTCCCTCTTTTTTGCATTAGGGGGCTTATGGTGGCTGCTGGCGGCGCTGAAAAAAATGCCTGAAGGGCTCGGCAAAATTTGGTTGCTGGTTACGATGGCGATGGGGCTGCTATTTGTCTGGGCAATGACTCGTGTTTATATGATAAGCACCGTACCGACATGGAACACGCCACACACTACGATTGGCTTCTTTATGACGGCCTTTGTGGTGGGGCCGATACTCGGCACGCTGTTATTACGTATTGCCAAGTTCCCGTGTCACAGTGGGCGACTCGCACTGATTAGCATCGTGGCGTATGTGGTTACGATTGCGTCTGTGTTGGTACAAAGTGGTGAAATTGCGCTGATAGCAACATCAGTACAAAGCGCGAGTGCGTTAGTTCCCGATTTTGGTACGCTGCAAATGGTTCGTTTAGTAGCAACAAGCCTTGGTTTGATGTTATGGATTATACCGCTAATGAAGCAAAACCAGCCATCCGTTATCAGTTTGTTCATCGGCACATTATTGGTGTTGTTCGGTGAATTAATTGGACGCGGGCTGTTCTATGGTCTACATATGACAGTAGGAATGGCAGTCGCCTAATCAGTAAAACATCTCAACGTAGGGAGCCAGTTTCCCTACGTTGAAAACGCAGAGACAACTAATATGCATGATGCGCAATTTCTTGAACACGTTGCTGTAACGGGGCGGGTTTTGGGTTCTTTATTTTATTTTGCTCCAGACAGTGAAAATAACGCGGAGCTTATCGCGATTTTGCGAGAGCCAACATGGCATGAAGAGTGGCCATTTTCGTTGGCATCACTCAATGAAATTAACACGTTATTTGCAGATTCAACAAAACAAAATGAGCCACTTGATGAAGCGTGGCAGCGGTTATTTATCGGCCCCTATGCCTTACCTGCACCACCTTGGGGTTCAGTGTGGTTAGATAAAGAAAATATTATTTTTGGGGATTCTACTGTTGAGTTGCGCCAATGGATGCGTTCAAAAGGTATTGAACCTGCCACAACGCAAAAAGAGCCAGAAGACCATATCGGTTTGATTTTGATGTTAGCCGCATGGCTGGCAGAGCAAGATAGGCGCAATGACTTTGAGGAATTGCTAGCGTGGCACTTGCTACCTTGGTCGGCACATTTTCTTGATGTTTTCGCCACGTAAGCCAATAGCAATTTTTACCGTGGGCTCGCCATGCTAACGCAAGAAACGCTAGCGGGAATTCAAAAACAATTATCTTTACCCGTTATGCAAAAAACGGTGTATTACAAAGGGAATGCGCCTGAGTAATACCTGAAAAGAAAGCCAAGTTTTTGGCTTTCTCTCTTTTGTACCGTTAAACCAATCGCCAAACATACCAAGCGGATCACAGTCTGATTAAAAGGGCTGACTCCGGTTGAGTACCGGCATCAAGCCTTACAAGCTGATTCACTAAAAGAACCCAACTTTACGGTGTCACTTCACTTATTAGACATTTACTCTACAAAACACCCCCTTTCATGGGGTTGTTTTGTAGAGTAAATGCAGTGTATTATATTTAGGTATACAAAATACCCCCTTTGATGGGGTGATTTAGTGGAGGGCAATATGGAATTAATGACAGCGGCCAATGTTTTTAACAAGTTCAGTAAGAAAGGTAAAAATATTTTCCTCACCAAAGATTTAGAAATGCTTTTTCCTGATGAGTCTTCGAAAACATTGCAGAAATCGGTTGACCGGCTAATCGCAAGTGGTGTGCTACGCCGAGCTTCAAAAGGAGTATATACCTATTCCCAAGGTTCATTGGGCCCTTACCCTTTGGAACGTCTGGCCGAAAATATTCGACGAGGTCATTACAACTACATCAGTTTGGAATCCGCTTTATCTCAGTACGGTGTCATTTCACAGATCCCTATCGACAGACTTACGATTATGTCCACAGGCCGGTCTGGAGAATTTGTTACACCCTGGGGGGTTATTGAAGTTACCCATACAGCCAAGAAACCGTCTGAAATCCTCAATACTACGGCGAAGGGAAGGGGACCATTAAGAATTGCAACAAAGGAGGCTGCTATTAAGGACCTATTGAAGGTCGGCAGAAATACACACCTCATCCAACGTGAGGAATTAAACTATGCCTGATTTTGTTGATTTTAATGAATTGGTTGACAGCATCGTTACTGAAAATGACTACGCAGCGAATAGACCTGTCGTAGAAAAGGAATTACTGCATTATGACATTCTTTATGCGCTTTTCGCCGCAGGGCTTTTAAAGCACATCACATTTCAGGGCGGTACGTCACTCAGGCTTTGCTATGGGTCCAACAGGTTTAGTGAAGATCTGGATTTTGCTGGTGGCCATGACTTCTGTTCAAAACAAATGCTTGAGATCAAAGCTTGTATTGAGAAGTATGTTGGTGATCGTTATGGTCTGGATGTTGTGGTTAAAGAACCAAAAGATCTAAGAAAAGAACCTGACTATGTGGATGTTAAAGTCGATAAATGGCAAATATCTGTAACCACTAATCCAGGCAAAAGCGACCTGCCCAAACAGCGGATAAAAGTGGAAATTGCCAACATTCCTGCATATACCCACACTCCAAGAATGCTCACCAAGAACTATGAGCAGCTTCCTAGTGGCTATTCTGACCTGATTATTCGAGTGGAAGAGCTCACTGAGATCATGGCTGATAAATTGGTTTCATTCCCAGCCACGACCAGTCATATTCGATACAGAGATATGTGGGATTTAGTATGGCTGCACCAACAAGGGGTAAAACCAGACGCTGAATTGGTAATGAAAAAGGTCGCCGATTATAAGCTCAATGATCAGTTCGAAGGGTGGCTGCAAGCAAGAATTGAAACCTTACCCTCATTGGTGGCGAGTGAAAAATTTAAGGGTGAGATGAAGCGATTCTTACCTGTATCTGTGGTAGAGAGAACCTTCCTTCAACCTGATTTTCTTGCCTTTTTACAAGCAACACTTCATGAACTACTGATTACCATCCAAACAGATATTTATGGAAGCAAAGACCCGAAGACAGTGAAGAAATTTGAAATGTAGCACTCCACTTAGGCCCGAACTTTATGGGGCACTTTATTGACATGGGCTTTTAGCTTTGACCAACTTGAAAAGCCAAGTTCATTGGCAACCAACTACTGTGCAGAGGCTAAAGTGATATCAGCGTTAGGATTGGTTTGTTCAAGCGATACACGTTGCTCTGAAGCTTGTCCCGCATTCAGGTAGGGCCGTAAGATAAATGAATAAGTGAGTTAGCCTGAGCAGGGCTCTTTCCGCGGATGGAGGCAAATAAAATAGCACCGTAGCCTAAGCCAGCGGTGCTATGCAACGATTATTCAATCAATCATTGTTGCGCTTCGCTTTGTGAGACATACGGTGTGTAAACACCCGTTAAGCTCTTCAGGAAGGCGACAATATCGTCGACATCTTTTTGTGGTAACTCTTTGCCCACTTGGTAACGCAGCATCAGTTTGACTGCTTCATCTAAGGTTGCCACATCACCACGGTGGAAATACGGTGCGGTTAACTCAACATTGCGCAGAGTTGGCACTTTCTGGCGCAGTTTGTCGCGCTCCTCAGAGGTGACATTCATGCGGCCAATGTCTTGTGCAGTGACTTCACCAAATTCATAGTCTTTCTTCAAACCTAACGGTTCGAAAGAACGACCACCGAGGATCACGCCGCCGTGGCAGGTCGCACATTTATTCTCTTTAAATAATTGGTAACCATGCAACTGTTGCGCTGTCAGTGCAGTGCTATCGCCACGTAACCAATTATCGAAGGGTGAATCTGGGGTAATTAAGGTTTTTTCGAATTCCGCGATGGCATCCGTGATGCTGTCGCCCGTAAACCCTTCAGGGTAAACCGCGTTGAAATCCTGTTTTAATACCGGGTCTTTATCCAGTTTTACAATGATTTCATCCCATGATTTGGACGCCATTTCGATTGGGTTTAATGGTGGGCCACCGGCTTGTGCTTGTAAGTCAGGAGCTCGACCATCCCAGAATTGCTCGACGTTAAACACAGAGTTGAACACAGTGGGTGCATTGATTGGGCCAACGGCACCGCCAACACCGATAGAGGTTTTTCGACCATCAACACCACCCGCGTTTAGCGCGTGGCAGTGAGCACAAGAGATGGTGCTATCCCCAGATAAGCGAGCGTCATGGTACAGACGGAAGCCTAATGCCACTTTCTTATCATCCACTTCCAGTGATTTTGGAATGGGTTGGATTGGCTCATTGCGGTGTTCTGCCGCGGTGTCCTCGGTGGCATAATGCTCTGCGCGTTGCTTCGCAATCCAACCGAGTAATTTATCGCGTTCTTCGTCACTTACGCTACTGGCCCAGTGCAGTGCGACATAGCGTGTTGGTGGCATGGTGTGGTTCTGCATCACCCACTCAATTTTATTCAATTCGCTCTGAGGAACCGGTTCTCCAGCAATTAGTGCAGCGCGAGCAGCTTCAAGGTTAAAGGACTTATAACCCAGCTGAATATCGTACTCCATCAGTTGTTTAGCAATTGGAAATGAGGCATAAGCAGGTAAGTCAGTTGACGGCGTGTGACAGTAATCGCATCCTTTTTCAGCAAAGAATTGGAGGACTTGATTATTTTCTGCAATTTTAGATGTCTGAATGTCATTATTTTGTCTTCGTTGATCATCGTGGTACCACACATATCCCGATAACCCAAAATAACCGAGTAAAAGCAAAAATATGACAGCGACCGTAATGCGAGTAAGTTTTTTCATTACACTATCCTTGGAAGATTGCGGTCAAATATAATTAAATATTTTTAGTTAATATAATTCTACAGCCGGCCTATGATGGATAAATAAAGCGCAATGGTTCTTGATTTTTATCAATGATAACCATTGGTTTAATCGATTGCTGAAATAAGATTTACCTATCAATAAGAATAAAATATATTTTTACCGTTTTTTATTTATCTTAACTTGATGATTTTATTGAATTATATTTATTTCGTGATTTTGTTTTTATTTGAAATTATCATTTATTGCTGACTGGTCATTAATGATGACTTTGTTGCTAATTCAAATAAATTAAGTAAATTTAACCAGTTTTAATATAAGTTAAGTCAGGTTTTATATTTATTGCAAATTAAATGCATATTTAAAATGAATCAAATAAAGAAATAAATAAAGCGTAAATTAAAAATAATGATGTAAAAATAGCGAATTATTTTTATTTTATTACCGTGAAATCGTTAAAAATAATTCAGCCAGTAAATTCTCACCTAAATTCATTCCCTCCAAAAATCTTTTTTGATGTAGATGCGTGTCGATAATGGCCATTTGCCGCCCTCACTTCATCGTCATTAGTGTCGAACCTTCCATGGTCTTTATTTAATCTATTGATAAATAACAAAAATAATCATGGCATGAAATATGCTAATACAACTCCATCAATATGAATAATTCGACCAATTTGATTGGAGGGTAAGGCGAATGAATCGCTTTGTGATTGCCGACCCGCAACTCTGTATCGGATGTAATACCTGTATGGCTGCATGCTCAGAAACACATAAAGCACAGGGATTACAATCACATCCGAGACTAAGTGTGGTGAAAGTAGGAGAGCTAACCGCCCCGATGCTGTGCCGTCAGTGTGACGATGCACCGTGTGCGCGGGTGTGCCCAGTGAATGCGATTACACATGAAAATGACATGATCGTGTTGAATGAGAGCCTGTGCATTGGCTGTAAGCTTTGTGGCCTAGTGTGCCCGTTTGGGGCGATTACGCCATCGGGCAGTAAACCTGTCGATATGCCTGATTTCTTTGAGCAATATGTGCCAAAAGAAATGCTACTCGATGTGCCAGACAGCTTGCCGACCATGAACCCATTCTTAGCGTGGAATGCGGGTATTCGCAATATCGCCGTGAAATGTGATTTATGTGATTTTAGCGAAGATGGCCCTGCATGTGTGAAGGTTTGCCCAACCGATGCCCTCCATCTGGTTGAGGAAAACCAATTGGAAAACGAAAGTGCGAAACGCCGCAATGCCTCTGTCGATGCGATGCCGCCAGAGTTCGACATTTTTGTCTCACGGCAGGAGAACCTCTAACATGACAGCGCTTCAATTACTTTTGTGGTCAATTGCCTTATATACCGTCGGCGGGTTTGCCTCGCTGCTGTTTAAGCGCCAAGAAAAAATCGCCATTTATGTGGCGGGAATTTCGGCGATTATCGGTGGCTTATTGGGGTTATGCAGCGCCATTCCCGTTTTAATGAACGGCGAAGTACTGACGTATATGGCACAAGGGCCATTCCCCTTCGCCCATTTTGTGGTGCGAATGGATAGCTTAGCCGCCTTTATGGTGATGGTGATTTCGTTGTTGGTCACCGTCAGCGCCCTGTATTCACTAAACTACGTTCAAGAATATTACGGACGCGGGGCGTGGAGCATGGGTTTTTTCCTTAATCTGTTTATCGCCTCGATGGTGGCCTTGGTGGTGATGGATAATGCGTTCTATTTCATTATCTTATTCGAAATGATGTCACTCGCATCTTGGTTCCTGGTTATTGCGGACCAAGACGACAAATCGATTCGCGCTGGCCTGCTGTATTTCTTTATCGCCCACGCAGGGTCGATTCTTATCATGATAGCCTTCTTCTTAATGTGGCGGCAAAGTGGCAGCTTAGATTTCGATTCCTTCCGTCAACTCACTCTTTCGCCAACCATGGCATCGGTTGTGTTCTTATTGGGATTTTTTGGCTTTGGCGCCAAGGCAGGGATGCTCCCATTGCACAGCTGGTTACCGCAAGCTCACCCCGCCGCACCGTCACATGCTTCTGCCTTGATGTCAGGGGTGATGGTGAAAATCGGTATCTTTGGGATCATCAAAGTGGGTATCGACCTGTTAGGTGCTACCCAAGGCTGGTGGGGCATTGTGGTGTTGGCCTTCGGCGCGGTGTCTTCTGTCCTTGGGGTGATGTACGCACTGGCAGAGCACGATATTAAGCGCTTACTCGCTTGGCATACCGTCGAAAACATCGGGATCATCTTGATGGGCGTCGGTGTTGGCATGGTCGGTATGGCAAATAACATGCCAGTACTGGCGACTATTGGCTTGCTCGGTGCGGTTTACCACTTGCTCAACCACGCGGTATTTAAAGGGTTGTTATTCCTTGGAGCTGGAGCGGTGATTTACCGTATTCATACCCGCGATATGGAGAAAATGGGCGGGTTAGCGAAACTGATGCCATTGACGGCAACCGCCTTTTTAATCGGCTGTATGGCGATTTCAGCATTACCGCCTTTAAACGGTTTTGTCAGTGAGTGGTACACCTATCAATCCCTTTTCTCAATGAGCCACGAAGGCACATTCATCATGCGTATCAGTGGCCCTATCGCTATTGTGATGTTAGCCATCACAGGGGCATTGGCGGCGATGTGCTTTGTGAAAGTGTACGGGGTCAGTTTCTGTGGCGGAGCGCGTAGCGAACAAGCCACCAAAGCGCGGGAAGTGCCTTGGACAATGACCGCGGCGATGCTGATTTTAGCAGCTATCTGTGTGGTTCTAGGTGTGGGTGCCAGCGTGATTGCCCCCGTATTGGCGAATGTGGCGATGTCATTAACCAGCGCCACGGATATTACCGTTGCCCAAGGGGCGATGCTCATGCCAGATAGCGCGGCACAAGCGATGATCTCCCCAGCGATGACCTTCGTTCTGTTGCTCGCCTTACCGCTTATTCCGTTCATTATTTACTTGGCATTCAAAGGCAAACAAATGGGCTTTCGCCGTAAAGGCGATGCGTGGGCATGTGGCTACGCGTGGGAAAAAGACATGTCAGTATCTGCGGGGGGCTTTACTCAACCGCTGCGTTCAATGTTTGCACCACTATACCGTATGCGTGAGCAACTCGACCCATCGGCGCGGTTGGCGCAAACCTTAGAAGTCACGAAAGTAGGAGCGGGGAAAGTTGAGCCTTTCTGGGATGAAAAAATTATTTACCCGTTCGTCCGTTGTATTAATCGAATTGCGAAGCGCATGCAGTGCTTACAAGGTGGGGACTTCAGGTTGTATTGCCTGTATGTCGTTGCTGCGTTAGTGGTGCTGCTCGTCGTGATCGCGGCGTAAGGGGAGAAACCATGACAATTCAAGAAACACCGACATTGATGATGGGGCTCTTTGCCGTAATTCAAGCCGTTATTTTGCTGCTGTTAACCCCGTTATTCACCGGTATTTCACGGCAAATTCGCGCCAAAATGCACTCGCGCCAAGGCCCCGGTATTTGGCAGGATTATCGCGATATTACCAAACTGCTAAAACGCCAATCCGTTGCACCTCGTGACTCAGGTGCTATCTTTCGCATCATGCCGTATGTGCTGCTTGGCAGCATGCTGCTGTTGGCGATAGCTTTGCCCGTTTTCACGTTGAACTCGCTGTTTAGCGGGGCGGGCGACTTAATTATCGTGCTGTACATTTTTGCGCTGTTCCGTTTTTTCTTTTCACTCTCAGGTTTGGACACGGGTAGCCCATTCGCAGGAATTGGCGCAAGCCGTGAGCTCACGCTTGGGGTATTAGTCGAACCGATTTTATTCCTTGGCCTATTGGTGGTGGCGCTGATTGCCGGCTCAACCAATATCGGGACCATTAGCTCGGTGATGAGTGAAGGCTGGATTTCGCCCACCGCCACTTTTTTAGCCTTGTTAGCGTGTGGTTTTGCCACCTTTATTGAAATGGGGAAAATCCCGTTTGACGTGGCAGAAGCAGAGCAAGAGCTTCAAGAAGGGCCATTAACGGAGTACTCAGGTTCAGGCTTAGCGTTGGTAAAATGGGGCATTGGTCTCAAACAAGTGATTGTGGCGGTACTGTTTTTATCCATCTTCTTCCCATTTGGTAATGCCAGTGTGTTGACGGTGGGTAGCTTGCTGATTGCGTTAGTGCTGTTGCTGGTGAAATTACTGGTGATTTTTGTGCTGGCGTCGCTGGTGGAAAACAGTCTGGCGCGTGGGCGTTTTTTACTGACGCACCATGTGACGTGGTTAGGGTTCGGTGTTGCGGCACTCGGATTCGTTTTTTACCTCACTGGCCTATAAGGAGCGACACAGCATGTTAGAAAATATTGCACTCGCCACGCTACTTATTCCCTTTATTGGCGCATTACTGGTGAGTAGCTTGCCCACTCGTATGGCACCGTGGCTGAGCACCGTTGTTGCACTGATTGCTTCAATCGGTACGGGGATACTCGGCTGGCTGTATTTATCCGGTGGCAAAGTGGCCACGACGCTGACCCTGATCCAAGCAGGGGATGTCGAGCTATTCGGCTTCACTATTGACGGCGTTAGCACATTGATTGCATTTGCAGTCGTGTTCTTAGGTTTCTTAATCTGTTTATATTCAACGGGTTATTTAACTGAGGGGAACCGCGAGCACGCCCATGGGCCAACTCGTCGTTATTATGCATTCTTGCTGATATTTATCGGGGCAATGGCTGGTGTGGTGTTATCTTCCACCATTTTAGGCCAGTTAGTCTTCTTCGAAATTACGGGGGGATGTTCTTGGGCATTGATTGGTTATTACCAAACTGAAAAATCCCAACGCAGTGCGATGAAAGCGCTGCTTATCACTCACATTGGTTCGTTAGGGCTGTATTTAGCTGCTGCCACTTTATTTATCAACACAGGGACATTCGCGCTGAGCGCCATTGGCCAGCTCAATGAGTCTGCAAGTTTGATTGTGTTTGGTGGGATTTTATTCGCTGCGTGGGGGAAATCAGCTCAACTGCCTCTGCAAGCGTGGTTGCCTGATGCCATGGAAGCACCTACCCCAGTGAGTGCTTACTTACATGCGGCATCAATGGTGAAAGTCGGGGTATATATCTTCGCCCGTAGCTTGATGTCCTCGGATCATGTGCCTGAAATCATTGGTTGGGTCGGTGTGGTGATGGCAGTTATCACTCTGGTGTATGGTTTTATGATGTACCTGCCACAAAAAGACATGAAACGTCTGCTGGCATGGTCAACTATCACTCAGCTGGCTTACATCTTCCTTGCCCTGTCGTTATCTGTCTTTGGGTCGAAAGAAGCGTTCCAAGGCGGTATCGCCTATATCTTCAACCACGCATTTGCCAAAAGCTTGTTCTTCCTTGTTGCGGGTGCGCTGAGTTATAGCTGTGGAACACGGATGCTGCCACGTTTACGCGGCTTAGCAAAACGTTACCCGCTGTTGGGTGTTGGTTTCTGCGTTGCCGCACTGGCAATTGCAGGGGTACCACCGCTTAACGGCTTCTTCAGCAAATTCCCTATCTTCGCGGCAGGCTTCGCCCTTTCTGAACACTTCTGGATCCTCACACCAATTATGGTGCTGGTGTTGATTGAATCGGTCGCTAGCTTTGCGTGGCTACTGTACTGGTTCGGCAAAGTGGTGCCCGGTGAGCCAAGTGAAGACGTGGCAAACGGCAGTGCTGTGCCATGGGCAATGCAGTGGGTGATTGGTTTGCTGATCGTGATGTCCTTCGGTTCGAGCGTGATAGCCGTCATCTGGCTCAATTAAGGGAGAGAAAGTATGACTGGTTCCATGATTGTGAATAATTTAGCGGGATTGATGATGATCACCTCGCTGTTGGTTATCGGGGCGAAGCGTCCTGTGACCTCGTGCTGGTTCTATGCCTTGCAATCGCTGGTGTTAGTGGCGATTTTTGGCACCTTGTCCCAGACCCTCCATGCCCCTGAACTCGCGATGTGGGCGGGTTCGGCATTTATCACCAAGGTGATTTTAGTCCCTGTGATTTTAGGTTATGCATTTCGCAAGCTGTCAGACCCGTCAGCCAATGGCGGGGTGATCAGCCCTGCATGGTTGATGCTAGCTGCGGCAGTGATAGTGGTGCTGTGCTGGTTTGTGGTCGAGCCTATCAAATTGCCGATTGCCACGGAGCTAAAACCTGCGCTGGCGGTTTCCCTCGGTCACTTTATGTTAGGCCTGCTGTGCATTGTCACGCAGCGCAATATCCTCAAACAGGCGTTTGGTTACTGCTTGATGGAAAACGGCTCTCACTTGACCTTGGCTTTACTGGCTTATAAAGCGCCTGAGCTGGTGGAAATTGGTATCGCCACCGATGCGATTTTCGCCGTGATTATCATGGCGGTACTGGCGCGTAAAATTTATCGCACGCTCAACACACTGAACGTGGATCAACTGACCGCGCTGAAGGGGTGATGAGATGAGTCAAAGTATGTTGTTAACGTTATTAATGGCAACGCCGCTGGTGATTTCACTGCTGGCCTTTGCGTGCCGATTACTCGGTAGCGGCGCAAAACCCGCGGTTACACTGGTGCATACCATCGGCATTGTGGCGTTGTTGGTTTTGTCACTGTGGATGGTCAATACCATCAGTGAGGTCGGTGATTTGCTGATGGCGGGGAACTGGATCCACCTCGATAGCCTCGCAGGGTTATTTCTCGCTATTTTAGGTATTGTCGGCTTCTTAACGGGGTTATATTCCATCGGCTACATGAATCACGAAGTGGCAGATGGCGAGATCAGTGTAGGAACCTTATGTAATTACTATGGTTTCTTCCACCTGTTCTTATTTACCATGCTGTTGGTGATCACCAGTAATAACCTAATTTTAATGTGGGCAGCGGTGGAAGCGACCACACTGAGCTCGGCGTTCTTAGTGGGGATTTATGGGCAGCGTTCGTCACTGGAAGCGGCGTGGAAATACATCATTATTTGTAGCGTGGGCGTGGCATTTGGCCTGTTTGGGACAATTTTGGTGTACGCCAATGCGGTCAATGTGATGCCAAACCCTGAGCTCGCCATTTTCTGGACCGAAGTGCTGAAATACACCGAGTTACTTGACCCAACCTTGATGCATTTAGCGTTTGTCTTCGTGCTGATTGGTTTTGGTACCAAAACGGGTCTGTTCCCAATGCACGCTTGGTTACCCGATGCACACAGTGAAGCACCAAGCCCAACCTCTGCGTTACTTTCCGCAGTACTGCTTAACTGCGCGCTGCTGATCATCATTCGCTACTACATTATCGTGACCTCCGCGATTGGCGGTGAATTCACTCAAACGCTATTGCTGGTATTCGGCTTGCTCTCAGTGGCCGTTGCCGCATTTTTCATCTTAGTGCAAAAAGACATGAAACGCCTGCTGGCCTATTCCAGTGTGGAAAACATGGGGCTGATTGCAGTGGCATTGGGTATTGGTGGCCCATTAGGGGTGTTAGCGGCCTTGCTGCACACCTTGAACCATAGCTTGGGTAAAACCTTGCTGTTCTGCGGTTCAGGGAACGTTTTACTGAAATACGGCACGCGAGATATCACCGTGGTGAAAGGCTTACTGCGTACTATGCCATTTACGGCAGTGGTGTTTGCCGGCGGCGCATTGGCTCTGGGCGGCATGCCGCCATTCAATATTTTCCTCAGCGAATTCATGATTGTGGTCGCGGGGATCGCCGCTAACCATTTCTGGTTAACCCTGCTGGTTTTGGTGTTGATCACTATCGTGTTAGGCGGGTTGGTGCGCATGATCTCGAAAACCTTATTTGGTGAGCAACCCGACTGTGTGTCTCGTGGTGAACTGGGTATTTTAACGACGTTGCCAATGGCAATTCTCATCGTATTGATGTTAGTGATGGGAACCCACATTCCACAACCGGTTAGCCGCTTACTCGAAAATGCCGCCACTATTGTATTAACCGATAGCGCGGCAACTTCAACAGAATCAACTCAATTACATTACCAATGGCCGTGGGGTGTTAGCGCCTCTACCGCATCAGTGCAGGAGAAATAACGTGAGCTATCAGAACTATACAGATACCCTTCAAGGCGTTCGCAAAGGCGTTGGCTATCTGACTCAAGTGCGCGAGAAATTTCCCCATGCGGTGCTGGATGAAGAGTGGCAGACCGCTAATCAGCTCACCATTACCGTGAAAACGGATATGCTACCTGAGGTGGTGGAGTTTCTTTACTACGGCTGTGGCGGTTGGTTACCTGTTTTATGGGGCAATGATGAACGCCCACTCAATGGCCAATTTGCCGTGTATTACGCGCTTTCCATGGAAGAAGGGGAAAAATGTTGGGTGACAGTGAAAGCCTTTGTTAGCCCAATCACCCAAGAGTTCCCGTCTGTGACGCCGCGTGTTCCTGCTGCCGTTTGGGGGGAGCGAGAAATCCGCGATATGTACGGCCTGCGCCCCGTTGGCTTGCCCGATGAACGCCGCTTAGTACTGCCTGATGATTGGCCAGAAGATTTATACCCGCTGCGTAAAGACACCATGGATTATCGCCAGCGCCCTGCGCCAACCACCGACACCGAAACCTACGAGTTTATTAACGACAGCAAAACCCAAAGCCGCGTTGTACCTATTGGCCCGCTGCATATCACCTCCGATGAACCTGGGCATTTTCGCTTATTCGTTGATGGCGAGCGTATTGTCGATGCGGATTACCGTATGTTTTATGTCCACCGTGGGATGGAAAAACTGGCAGAAACCCGCATGGGCTATAACGAAGTCACGTTTTTATCTGACCGTGTTTGCGGAATTTGTGGTTTTACCCATAGCGTGGCGTATACCTCTTCGGTGGAAAATGCCCTTGGTATTTATGTACCTCAACGTGCACACACCATTCGCAGTGTGCTTTTAGAAGTCGAGCGTCTTCACAGCCACTTACTGAATATTGGCCTCGCAAGCCACTTTACCGGGTTCGACACGGGGTTTATGCAGTTTTTCCGCGTGCGTGAAAAATCCATGACCATGGCGGAATTGCTAACAGGCGCACGTAAAACGTACGGCACGAACCTGATTGGCGGCGTTCGCCGTGATTTCCTCAAAGAACAGCGTGTGAAAACCATTCAGTTGGTGCAGGAGATGCGCCGTGATGTAACCCAATTGGTGGACATGTTACTGAGCACGCCAAATATGGAACAACGTACTGTTGGCGTAGGGCGTTTAGAACCACAAATTGCCCGTGATTACAGCCCTGTGGGGCCGATGATCCGCGCGAGCGGCTTTAAACGCGATGTGCGCTTTGACCACCCATTTGCCGATTATGGCAACTTACCAAAAACCTTATTCAGCCTTGATGGCTGCGATGTGTATTCAAGGGTGATGGTGCGTATTAAAGAAACGCTGGATTCCTTGTCGATGATTGAATACGCGCTAGATAACATGCCAGAAGGGCCAATCCTCACGGAAGGCTTTACTTATCAGCCACATAAATTTGCGCTGGGTTATACGGAAGCGCCGCGCGGGGAGGATGTTCACTGGAGCATGTTAGGGGATAACCAAAAACTGTACCGCTGGCGTTGCCGTGCGGCGACCTATGCCAACTGGCCAGTGTTGCGCTATATGCTGCAAGGCAATACGGTTTCCGATGCGCCGCTGATCATTGGTAGCCTTGACCCTTGTTACTCTTGTACTGACCGTGTGACGCTGGTGGACGTGAAAAAACGCAAAGCCAAAACCGTGGCATACAAAGAACTTGAGCAGCACAGTATCGACCGTAAAACGTCGATAATGAAATAGGCGGAGGGCATATTATGTTTAAACTGTTTAAAACCCTTCAAAATGCAGGAACGGCGACGGTGAAATACCCGTTCAAGCCCCTTGAAGTGGCTCACGGATTTCGTGGTAAACCTGAATATGACCCGCAACAATGCATTGCCTGCGGCGCCTGTATTTCCGCGTGCCCTGCCAATGCGTTAACCATGGAAACTGACTTGGCAAGCGGTGAGCGTCGTTGGCAGTTATTCCTCGGGCGCTGCATCTATTGTGCTCGTTGTGAAGAAGTGTGCCCAACTCGCGCCATTCATTTAACGGAAGAATTCGAAACGGCGGTCATGAATAAGGCTGACTTGTACATGAAAGGCACCTTCCGCTTACAACATTGCCGCCAATGTGGCGAAGCATTCGCCCCTAAAAAATCGGTGGATTACGCGATGGCGTTAATGGTGGCGTCAGGTATTGAAGAAAGCGGTATTGAAGCGCTACGCCCGATGTATGAAACCTGCCCATCCTGTAAACAAAAAAACAATTTGCTGAACAATGGCCGCCAAAATTTCCGCTTGCACATTGAGGGAGATAAATAATGAGTCTGCCAGATATTCCTATTAATCATCACGTTAGCCAGCCTATTCAATTGGATGAGCAAGTGGCTAAGCTGAAAAGCACGCTGCTCAAAGACATCAAGCGCTCCGCCTATGTGTACCGTGTTGACTGCGGTGGCTGTAATGGCTGCGAAATCGAAATTTTCTCAGCAATTACCCCCGTTTTTGACGCAGAACGCTTCGGGATCAAAGTGGTTGCCTCCCCTCGCCACGCAGATATTTTGCTGTTCACTGGAGCGGTCACTCGCGCTATGCGCATGCCTGCATTACGGGCTTATGAGTCCGCACCTGATCCCAAAATTTGTATCTCCTATGGGGCTTGTGGTTGTGGTGGCGGTATTTTCCATGATCTGTATTGCGTGTGGGGTGGTAGCGAGCACATCGTGCCTATCGATGTGTGGATCCCAGGTTGCCCGCCAACCCCTGCGGCGACCATTTATGGCTTTGCCGTGGCACTGGGTTTACTGAAACAAAAATTGTCAGCGCAAGACCATCATGAAGCCGATGACGAGCGTGTTGAGCTTATATTGCCATCTATTCCGCTTGCCACTCGGGTGATGATCGAACGTGAAGCGCGCCGCCAAGCGGGTTATTACCAAGGCCGCGAAATTAGCGACCGGTTTTTATCCTTATTAGATGGCGCGAGCCCAGTCCAAGTTCAAAGCACATTACAAACGTGGCTCAACGAAGAGCAAGACCCTCGTTTGCGTGACATTGTTAACCGTTTAGTCGCTGTGTTGAAGCAAGGAGGCATTCATGACTAGTCCAGCTTCGGCTAGCCCTTCGCCAACGGAAGGCGAAGTCTTTTTTTGGTCTTTGCGCCAAAAGTTTGTCGACAGTGACGATGACATTCCAGAAGATGCCCAGCAAGTGATGTATTACTCGTTGGCGATAGGTCACCACGTTGGGATGATTGATTGCCTAAAAACCGAGCTAGTCTGCCCGCTAGCGGGCTATCAGTCTTGGGTTCAAGCCTTACCTGAGGGGGAGGCTCGTCGTAAGTTACAAGGCTTAATCACCTTTGGTGAAATTAATATCGACTCGACCCACACCAATATGTTGGCGCTGGCATTAGATGGTTTTGCTAAAGACCCGCAGTCCCCTTATCAAGCGTGGAGCGAAACGCTGATCCAGCTTCTCGGCGAAATTGAGCGGGAACCCGCGATTTATTTGATTGTGAAGCGGCAGGGCGTGGGGCATACAACCCGACAAGGCTCTCTATTATTAGATGATGAATTTGCTGAAAACAAGGTATTAGCCGAACCAAACCAACCCTCTGTGCAAAACCTGATGTTGGCCGTCGGAAACAGCATGATGGGGGATGACGGTGCCGGGCCGATGTTATTCGATTTAATGGAAGCCAACCCGATTGATGGCTGGCTGGCGATTAACGGCGGGAGCAGCCCTGAAAGTGTATCTCACCAAGTGCGTGCATTAAAACCCCAGCGCTTATTGATTGTGGATGCCGCCGATATTGGTTTAGCGCCGGGTGAAATACGAATTATTGATCCCGATGATATCGCTGAAATGTTTATCATGAGCACCCATAATTTGCCGTTAAATTTTTTAATCGACCAATTAAAAGAGGATATTGAAGAGATTATTTTCTTAGGTATTCAGCCAGACTTAGTGGGTTTTTATATGCCAATGAATGAGAAGGTGATTTCGGCAGTGCAACAAGTGTATGCTGCATTACCTCAGTGGCAAGGGTTAGGCGGCTTTACCCTATTTGAGGGGGAATAAACGCCTAGGGGGAAGATCGCAGTGCGGTGAGGCGCTGCGATTTGTCCTCGACTTAAGCATTACCTCGCAAAAAGTAGCCAACATCTTCCTCGACTTCTTCCATCGCCATGAGTGCGGCAAGGGTATCGTGTGCTTCTTGTTCATCAATGATGCTCATCGCAAAGCCCACATGGACAAGCACCCATTTGCCAATCATTGCTGCGGTTTCCCCTTCACATACTAGCGCAATATTCACATCGCGTTTGACGCCACAAACTTCAACTTGGGCGGTATCCATCGGGGACTCGCCTACGCTGACCACTTTTCCGGGGATGCCTAAACACATAACAAACTCCTACATAGAATATTATTCAACTTCAATCTGTTTGACCTGCATGCTACTGCTGCTATCCACGTGCAAATTTCGGCTGCCACAGTGTGGGCAGCCCGCTTCAAATTGGGTGATTTGCACGGTACGTTGGCAATCGCGGCATTGTGCCTGAGCGGGTACGGTAGACACATGGAGCGTAGCGCCTTGCGCAAGGGTATTGCGACAAATAATGTCGAAGCAAAAATGCACCGCTGACTCTTCGACACAGGAGACCGCACTTAATTCGAGCCACACCCCTGTGACACGCTGGGCATGGTTTTGCTTGGCGTGTTGCTCAATGATTTCAAAGGCATTTTGGCATAATGCAACTTCATGCATAGCACGCTCCTTACAGCAGGATATCCGGCGGAATTTCAAAGGCAGCACGGCGTCGGCGCTCTTTAATGATTTCATCCATACGGTTTCTATCGACAACCATCAACGCCTCCGTTGGGCACACTTCCACACAAGCAGGGCCTCCTTCGCGGGTATGGCATAAGTCGCATTTATGGGCTTCAGCGCGATATTGTGGGATGGTATTGAGAGCAGTGACTTGCTGGTCGACTTGTCGGCTGATGACTTCCATGGTGCCGTAAGGGCAGGCGATAACGCAGGTTTTACAACCAATACATTTTGATTGGTCAACATAGACAAAATCATCTTTACGGCTGATCGCACCATTCGGGCACACATTGGCACACGGGGCATCTTCACATTGGCGGCACACTACGGCCGTACTGACGGTATAACCTTTTAATACATGAATTCGTGGGAAAAATTCATCTTTGACGACAGTGGCGATCCCCGTTTCTTGTTCTTGGTGGGATACCACACACGCGACTTCGCAAGTATGGCAGCCAATGCATTTTTTGGGATCTGCAATGATGAAACGGTTCATCCTACTCTCCTGAATAATAGATGATGACAATACATTCAACGTTCCGATGTACTTGTTTTCAATTTAGATACTCAGGTATAAGCATGGATCGTGCCAAATTGATGGAATAATTAAATTCAGTTAAATCAGTAAATTAATAAATAGTGGAGGGCTTTATTCATAGACGGAAAATATATTCGACACGCTTTCGACAATAATGACGAAGCTTAATATTGATTCGTTATATAATTATATATATTACAATTTAATTTACAGGGTAAAAATAGGGGATTGGATCAAAGTTAAATCAGACAATGATATTATTTTTCTTTAGAGTCATTACAATAATCTTATTTGGTGTCGTATTGATGTTTAATTATATCAATGGCCATTAGTTTGAGTGTTTATAACATCTCAAGGAAATGATTAAAAAGAATGGGGTATTTGTGGGGATCACTGAAAGTAATGAACGTATACGCCATGAACGCGACCAATATCGAATACTGGTAGATATTACTAATTCCGTTTTATCACATTTAGAAATGGATGGATTAGTTGCCGAAGTTTCCCGAGAAATTTACCGCTTTTTTGGTATTAGCCAAATTAGTATTGCCCTGTGTGATAATTATAGCTCGGCGGTATACCTTTGTTATTCAAGTCATCACCGCCGCGGAAAACCCGTTGAAAAGAGCCAATACCACTTAAATGAATTACACCCTGATTTAACGCAAGTGCTTGAAAGTAATCAGTCTATGCGCTTGACCCTTGACCAATCAACCCAAGACCCGCTATACCAGCACCTATGTGCCCAAGGAATGACAGAGACGTTTTTATTACCGTTGGCATTTAACCACAAACCCCTTGGCGTTTTAGTCTTATCCCACGAAGATACCCGCATTTTCACCGATGATAACTGCAATTTACTCAAACAGATTGCGGCGCGTTTTGCTATTGCGGTGGATAATGCGGCGGCGTACGGTGAAATTACTCGCTTAAAAGACAGTTTGAAAAATGAAAACCTCTGGCTCAATGAGCAAATTCACGGCAATGAAAGTTTTAGCGAAATCATTTTTCAAAGTGCAGCTATGCGTAATGTGCTCGACCAAGTGGATTTGGTGGCGCGCAGCGACAGTACCGTATTGATTTTAGGGGAAACGGGAACAGGTAAAGAGTTAATCGCCCGTGCTATTCACCGGTTAAGTGACAGACATCGCCGCGCAATTATTAAGATGAACTGTGCGGCTATTCCGTCTGGTTTGTTGGAGAGTGACTTATTTGGTCACGATAAAGGCGCGTTTACGGGAGCAACCACCACGCACATTGGCCGCTTTGAAATGGCGGATAAAAGCACGCTGTTTTTAGATGAAATCGGCGATATGCCTTTGGAATTGCAACCAAAATTACTCCGTGTGCTGCAAGAGCGTGAAATAGAACGTATCGGTGGCAACAAAGTTATTCCAGTTGATGTACGGCTGATTGCGGCAACGAACCGTGACTTAAAGGGTATGACGGATGAGCGTGAGTTTCGCGAAGATCTGTATTATCGGCTGAATGTGTTCCCGATTATTATCCCGCCGCTACGTGAAAGGCCTGAAGATATTCCGCTACTTGCCACCCATTTTACGCAAAAAATTGCACAGCGTATGAACCGTAAAATTGAGTGTATTCCCCGTGAGGCACTGGCGCAGCTATCATTGTACCCATGGCCGGGTAATGTCCGTGAGTTGGAAAATGTGATTGAGCGAGCGGTGATTTTAACCCGTGGAAATACCTTGAATTTACAACTGCATGAACTCAATATTCCAAAGCCCTCACGCCTTAAAAATGCCTTTGAAAAGCCCAGCGCCATAGAAAAACGTATGCAAACCGCTGCCCCTGAAAGTGATGATGAAGAACGGGATCGCATTATTGCGGCGCTACGGGCGACAAACGGCGTGGTGGCAGGGGTGAGGGGGGCTGCAACCCGCTTAGGGTTAAAACGCACCACATTATTATCACGTATGCAGCGGCTAGGGATCTCGGTTCAGGATTTATTTTAATTCTTTATTTTTTGATTATATTTATCGGTTTGATTATCGTTATTTACGTATAATTGATAGTCAGATAAAAATGAATAATAATTGCCTTAATGAAATTAATTATTATTTATATTTGAAGAACACGACTAAGATTAAATTTATTCAAATATCATTTAATTTTTTTGAAATCAGACTGAATAACAAATTATCAATATTTTATTAATATACACATTATTAGTTAATCAAATAAAAAAGCCAATGGTTTGATTGAAACCATTGGCTTAATTGGTTATTTAACGCAAATTAAAGGCCTTCTGCCGCCTCACGTAACCGACGTTTAATCCCTGTGTATTCCTGAACAACGAAATACTCGGCTTTTTGTTGGTCCGCAATAGGCTCAACCCGTACTGCACAGTACTTATATTCAGGGGTTTTGGTGATTGGGCTGAGGTTTTCTGCCACGAGCTCATTACAGGCACCAATCCACCACTGATAAGTCATGTATACCGCGCCTTTATTCGGTCTGTCACTGATATTGGCTCGGGTAATGACTTTACCTTGCCGTGATGCTACCCAAACCAGCTCTTGGTCTTTAATCCCCAACGCTTTTGCATCTGCGGTATTGATTTGCACAAAACCAGGCTCATCCGCTAATGCTGCCAAGGCTTTGCAGTTACCCGTCATTGAACGGCAAGAGTAGTGACCCACTTCGCGTACTGTTGCTAACACCATCGGATAATCCGCGCTAACTTGGTCAATCGGTGGGCGCCAATCGCAGGTAAAGAATTGCCCTTTGCCATTTGGCGTGTCGAATTGACCACCTTCGTACAAATACTCTGTACCGGGGCTGTCTAATGTCTTACACGGCCATTGAATATAGGCTAAGTCCGCCATTTTTTCATAGGTCGCGCCATAGTAAATCGGGCACAATTCACGTAACTCATCCCAAATTTCTTTGGTGTTATTGTAGTGCATTGGGTAACCCATGGCCGTTGACATTAAGCTAATGATTTCCCAGTCTGTTTTCACGTCACCGACAGGCTCGACCGCTTTATAGAAGCGTTGGAAACCACGGTCAGCGGCGGTGTACACACCTTCATGTTCCCCCCAAGACGTGGCAGGGAAAATCACGTCGGCAATGGACGCGGTTTTGGTCATAAAGATATCTTGGACAATCAACAACTCGAGCTTATCGAAAGTACGGCGGATAGTGGCAAGATCAGGCTCCGTTTGTAGCGGGTCTTCCCCCATCACATAGTGAGCTTTTAACACACCTTCATCAATAAAGTGTGGTACTTCGCTCAGGGGAATACCGTTCTCTGCTGGCATACTTTCAATGCCCCAGAATTGAGCAAATTTTTCCAGTGCAGCGGTATCCGACACATACTGGTAGCCGGGCAGGGTATTTGGCAGTGCGCCCATATCGCAGGCGCCTTGTACGTTGTTTTGACCCCGAACAGGGCCAACGCCAACATGCGGCTTACCTAAATTCCCTGTGAGTAGCGCAAGGCTAGTGAGGGATTGAACGGTTTCAACACCTTGATAGAACTGAGTGACACCCATGCCCCACAAAATCGTCGCGCTTTCTGCTTTGGCATACATGCGGGCCGTTTTGCGAATGTCTTCTGCTTTGATACCCGTGGTTTCTTCCACTGATTCAGGGGTATAAGGCGCGACTAAGGTGCGATACTCTTCGAATTTCTCAGTATGTGCATCAATAAACGCTTTGTCATACAAGTTTTCTTCGATGATCACGTGGGCAAATGCATTCAGTAACGCAATGTTTGACCCATTTTTCAAAGGTAAGTGAATATCTGCAATGCGCGCAGTTTCAATATAACGCGGATCGCAAACAATAATTTGAGCCCCTTTTTCTTTCGCTTTTAAAATTCGGCGAGCGACAATAGGGTGTGAGTCTGCGGCATTGTAACCGAAGACAAAAATGCATTTGGTATCCTCAATTTCGACAATTGAGTTGCTCATGGCGCCATTACCGACCGAACGCTGCAGACCTGCAACCGAAGGGCCGTGTCAGACACGCGCGCAGCAGTCGATATTATTGCTACCGACTGCCGCACGAACAAATTTTTGCATCACAAAGTTGGCTTCATTACCCGGGCCACGGGATGAGCCGGTCGTCATGATGGCTTTAGGGCCATATTTTTCTTTAATTGCCAGTAACCGAGAACTGGCAAATTCAATCGCTTCTTCCCATGAAACCACTTCGAGTTTGCCACCACGCTCACGACGGATCATTGGATTTTTTAAGCGAGGCGTTAATATTTTCGTATCGTGAATGAAGTCCCAGCCATAATAACCTTTTAGGCAGAGCTCCCCTTCATTGGTGTGACCATTTGCGCCCTCTGCGCCGATGATCTTCCCGTTCTCCACCTTCAGGTATATTTTACAGCCTGAGGCGCAATACGGGCAGACGGTGATGACTTTTTCCATCAACATTGCTCCTGTGTTTTTATGTAGCGGTCATTGCCGCCTTAACACTTAAGCTAATGCAGGGTTTATGCCAATTTTTAAGGTAAATTTATCGATATCTAACTGATTGAATTTATTGTTTTTGATGTGACCAAAGCTGTGTTGTGCCGTTTGGCAAACAGCGTGATCGTCAAAAATGTCGACGGCTATTGACGAGTTAAATGGTTGATAAGCTGCTCTACCGCAGGGGACGACAATGATTGGATGGCATAACACACGCCGATACGCCGTGACAGTGCATGGACAGGTAAAGGGCGGGAAACGATGTTTGCGTGTTCACTGGCAAGGGATTGCGGCACGATTGCCACGCCTAAGTTGAGCGCTACCAGACCAAGCGCGAGGGAAAAGGTGCTGGCATGGGCGGAGGGGGAATTTGCTGTCGCGCCGTAAATCGGTAAAAAACGCTGGTGCCAAGCAAGCTCAGGGCACATAACCCAACACAATCCGTGTAAATCAGCGGATGTCATGGTCTTTTTACTGGTGAGCGGGTGCTCTGGTGACATCGCTAAAACAAATGGCTCACTCGCGAGTGGAATAAACAGCTCATCCTCACAGCGCATTTCTTCGCAAGCAAGGCGGATATCTCCTTTACAGCCCGACTCCAAGGCAATTAATAAATGAAAATCAGGGTCTTGAATCTGTTTTAAGAAAGCACAAACATGCTGGTTAGCGATATCCTCTTCAATGCCAATTTGTAGAGGCTGGCGATTTTTTTCGCGTTTAAAGCTGCTTGCTAGAGTGTCTAGTTCAGCTACCATGCGTTGTGCGTGCGGGTATAAAATTCGTGCATCTTCAGTGACATCAACACCTCTTGGTAGGCGCTTAAACAGCTGGGTGCCTAAGCTATCTTCCAGCGTTTTGATCGTCGCAGAGAGCGCAGGTTGTGTGAGAAATAACCGCCGCGCAGCCGTGGTGATATTGCGTTCTTCGAAAACGGCGATAAAGGCGTGAAGCTGACGATAATCCATAGATTTTTTTGATGTCTGTGAGAAGAATAAACCATTTTAATGTAACTTTCGGATGAAATATAGTCTGCCCATGGTTTTAGATATCAATTAAATTTATATGGGATGCAATATGCAAAACGTAAAATCATTAGTGGTCATTACTGGTGCGAGTTCAGGCATTGGCCTTGCCACGGCAAAAATTCTGTCTAATGAAGGGCATGCACTTTTATTGCTGGCACGGCGCATTGAACCAATGTTGGCATTAAATTTACCTAACACGTTATGTAAGTCTATAGATGTTACGGATAGAACCGCCTTTGTGAATGCCATTAAAGAAGCAGAGGCGCAGTTTGGCCCGGTTGATGGCCTAATAAATAACGCGGGCGTTATGCTTTTAGGTGACATCACAAATCAAGACCCTAACCAATGGGATACTATGGTGGATGTGAATATTAAAGGCGTGTTGAATGGCGTTCATGCGGTTGCAGATGGCATGGTGGCACGTAAAAGTGGCACTATCATTAATATCAGTTCAGTCGCAGGGCGAAAAACCTTTCCAAACCATGTGGCGTATGTGGGCACTAAATTTGCTGTTCACGGCATTTCTGAAAATTTACGCGAAGAGCTTGCCCCGCATAATGTTCGTGTGATCACCATTGCACCAGGGGCAGTTGAAACAGAATTACTTAGTCACACGACGGATGAAGGGATTAAATCAGGCTACCAAGAGTGGAAAAAAGAGATGGGGGGCCTTGTGCTGTCAGCGGAGGATGTTGCCAATACTATTCGTTTCGCTTATCAACAGCCACAATCGGTGTGTATCCGTGAAATTGTCTTAGCGGCGACTCGCCAACAGGCTTAGTTTTCTATCGCTTCATCATTTTGTCACAAAACTACCATCATGTTGTCACGCATCTGACTTAAGTTCGCAGTAACTCAGTTCGGATGGAGATAACATGATGTTTAGTGTCGATGCCTTACTCCACGATATATACCCACATCAAGCCCCACCTGCATGGAAGCGCAGTGTATTAAAACGCCTTCTTTTCGAAAAAGAATTTAGCCAATTTGCCCAAGATTACCCCCATTTGAAAGGGTTGGATCTTATCGAACAAGTTATTGAGCATTTCAATATTCGCTGTGAATTAATTGATGGTGATTTAGAAAATATCCCCGCAGAAGGCCCTGTTGTTTTGGTGGCAAATCACCCAATAGGCTCGTTAGATGGGCTAGCGTTATTACGCACCGTGGCAACCGTACGCCCTGATGTGAAAATCGTTGCAAACCAGTTTCTTAACTATATTGAACCATTAAAAAGCCTGTTTATTGCCGTCGATAATATCAGCAACCGCACCAATCGCCAGCAAGTGGAAGCCATGCAACAGCACTTGGACAACCGCGGGGCATTGATCGTATTTCCTGCGGGGGAAGTTTCGCGGCTCAGTAGTAAAGGCATTCGCGATAATCACTGGCGCACGGGTTTTTTACGCCTAGCAGCAAAAGCACGCGCCGCGATTGTGCCTATCCATATTCAGGGGCGAAATAGCCATTTATTCTATTTTGCCTCATTGATTTACAAGCCATTGTCCACGTTGATGTTGGTCAGGGAAATGTTCAAACAGCGGGGCAAAAAACTCAAAATTTGTATTGGGGGGCGCATTCCTTTTAGTCATTGGTATGATGGCCACACCAAAGCCCACGAGTTAGCAGAACGTTTTCGCCGCCACGTTTATTTATTAGGAAAGGGCAAAGAGGGGCTGTTTACCAGTGAAGCGGCAATTGCTTTACCTGAAGACCGACTTGAACTGAAAAAAGCCTTGGCAGCTTGTGAGCGTTTGGGCACATCACCAGATGGCAAAGCCATTTACCTTTATCAACGCCATCAAGAAGTCCGCTCGCCCATATTGCGTGAATTAGGACGGCTACGTGAGATTTCGTTTCGTGCGGTAGGGGAAGGTTCAGGCAAGCGCCGTGATTTAGATAGCTATGATGACGATTATTATCACTTAGTGTTGTGGGATGAAGATGAGCTCGATATCGTTGGTGCTTATCGTTTTATTCCTACAGAAAAGCAAATTGAAACCAAAGGGTTAGCGGGGATCTACAGCGCGAGTTTATTCCACTATGACGAAGGGATGCTTCCCATTCTTGCTCAAGGTATTGAGTTAGGTCGCAGTTTTATTCAACCGAAATATTGGGGAAAACGCGGGCTGGATTATCTGTGGTTAGGCATTGGGGCCTATTTAGCGAAATACCCCCAATACCGTTATTTATTTGGCCCCGTCTCCATTTCAGGCGCGATGCCGATTGCGGCGCGTGATTTATTGATCACGTTTTACCGCTTATATTTTTCTGCTGAACAGTCAATGGTGCAATCCCACAAACCCTATCCAGCCTCTCTACCGCAGGTGTTGGCGCAATTCGCCGGTGATAATTACCAAGAAGACTTGGTGAAACTCAAAAGTTTATTAAATAACATTGGATGTTCTATTCCGACGCTTTATAAGCAATACACCGAGCTGTGTGAGCCCGGTGGCGTGCAATTTATGGATTTTGGTACAGACCCATCATTCAATGATTGTATCGATGGTTTGGTGCTGGTGGATTTAACCAAGCTAAAACCAACACGTTATCAACGGTATGTTGGGGTACATCTGTAAATTTGAGGCATTCATCGTGCGTACTTATTTATGACGCACGATGAATAGGCTAAGGTTTATGCATTTGCTAACTGAGTAGGACGTAGAGCATCTTGGCGATTGCGCTCTAATTCTAATGCACCAAAGTGGGACAGGATACAGAAGATGATGCAGCAAACAATACCACCTAACAGTAAATAGAAGCCTGCGTGCCAGCCCATACGGTCAACAATGAAACCGAACAAACTTGTTCCTAACGTTGCGCCTAAAATATAGCTTAGGAACCCGCGTAAACCTACCGCTGAACCAACCGCAAAACTCGGTACAATTTCCATCGTTTGTACTGAAGCTAAGAACTGAGGCACGTAAATTAAGCAACCAACAATTGCCGCGAAGAAAGTCACTAGCGCAAGGGATTGGCTTTGCCAATAACCAATCAAGCAGAAGAAAATCAATACCATACACATAATAGCTAATGGCATTCTGCGGCCTTTAAACAGTTTATCTGTTAACCAACCCGCTAATAAGGTGGAAGGAATTGCGGCCCATTCGAAGAATAAGAAAGCCACACTCATTTGGTCTTTAGAGAAGTTTTTCTCTGTGAGCAAGTAAATTGGTAACCAGCTGATCACCCCAAAGCGCACCATATAAACGAACACATCCACGAACGAGATATACCATGCATTTTTATTTTTCAGTACATAAGTACAGAAAATTTGGAAGGCACTCATATTCTCTGGTGATTTGTCTTTCTGTTCGCTGGTGAGGAGGACTTGCTCTTCAGGCATCATTTTATCAAGGGCAGGCAAACCTTCTTGAACTGGGGTTCCTTTGCCTAAGATTAAGACTACGGCAGCAAATAGGATAGCGATAACAGCAGGCACCATATAACTGGCACTTTGCCAATGCTCTGTACCTAGTACAGCAAAGGCAGCACCAACTATCGGTGCGACGATACCACCACCGACATTATGGGAAATATTCCAAAAAGCACCGATACGACCTCGTTCTTTGCGCGGGAACCAATTGGCAATGGTAATGAATGAAGGGCCTACTCCCATTCCTTGGAATAAACCATTGAGAACAACAAAGCCAGCAAATAACCAAAAAGCGTTACTAAAACCCATGCCAAAGTTAACGATGGCACAGAGGATCAAACCAAATGCCATAAAGGCTTTTGGGCTAGCTTTATCAGCTAAACTGCTCATAACGCCTTTACTGATACCATAAGCAATTAACATGCAGCTGCTTAACATACCAATTTGCGTTGTGGTTAAATCTAAATTTTCTTTTAAATAGGGGGTGGATAGAGTGAAATTATTACGAACAATATAATAAGCTAAATAACCTAGAAATACACTGAGTAGTGCTTGAACACGATAACGTTTATATGTTGCGGACACGTCTTTGGATGCAACACTATTTTTTGCCGTAGCGGGTTTTAAAAATGACAGCATAAATTCACCTGTGTTAATAATATTAAAAAATTATTTTTTTGAATTTTTGTCGTTTTTTATTGTTGACCTGCTCATCATGTTCTTCTTTAAAAAATATCTCAATATCATGTATTTGAGTCAAATTTGACTCAATTTTAGAAAGGTAAGGGTCAATTTGACCCATGAATATAATTGACTTACTTTATTTTTATTCAGAATGTGGTGGCGGTTACATTAATGAGCTAATTAGGGGGACAATGAAAGAAAACGCGATAAACTTATCACTATTGTTTTATTTAATTATTGGTTTCTATTCCTCTTTCAGTCGTATTTCAGGATATTTAAGCATCCCAATAATTCACATAAATGATATTTGATTTTTTTTAATTATTTCAAAGAAATAAAAAATAAAGATAAAAGAGTGAAAAATGCCTCAAACACTTTTTTCGCCAAAATAAAAAGATTGTTACTTTCTTGATGTAAATCACATCTACTCACAGGGCTTAGGATCATCGTATGCAGAAAAAAATAATTCGACTTAAGGTGATGTTTTTAATATTGCTAATACCTATCATAGGGTTAACTTTCTCGAGTCGTTTAGCTGCTCTGCAAAATGACGAACTGGTGATTGCTACAACGCTCTCCCCTGAAGCCACTATCCATATTATGGAGAGCTGGAATGCCTTACCAGATTCAATACCCATTCGCACCATTAACCGAACAAGTGCCTCTTTAGAACGCTTACTTGATACTCAGGTAATGGAAAATGTGGATTTGGTTTTGACCTCTTCCCCAATGTTAATGCAGCATTTACAACAACATGACCGTCTAGCGACATTGCAAGATCCTCCAAATATTTCACAGAGCCTAGTACCCGCATCATTAAAAGGCACCGTGGCTGCGGTGGCATTTTCTGGCTATGGCATTTTTGCTAACCGCCATTGGATGGCAGAAAACCAATTACCGATCCCGAAAACATGGAATGAGCTAACCGATAGCCGTTATCAAGGCATGTTATTGATAAGTAGCCCATCGCGCTCAGATACTTACCACCTTATGATTGAATCGTTGTTACAACAGCGGGGATGGGATGAAGGGTGGCGGATCTTACTCAATGTCTCGGGGAATTTAGCGACCGTGTCATCGCGCAGTTTTGGCGTAGCAGATAAAATTAAAACGGGATTAGGGGGAGCGGCACCTATTATCGATAACTATGCTAACTTACTGCTCGGGGAACCTGACCTTGAGTTTCATTATTTGCCTGACTCAGTGACATTACCGACTTTTATTGCCATCACTCGCTATAGTTTGCATCAGGAAAAAGCCCAGCAATTTATCAACTTTTTGCTCAGTGAGCAGGGGCAAAAAATCTTGGCGGATAGCAATACAGGAAAATACCCAGTAACACCATTGCCAGACAGTGACCCACGTAAGGCGCAGCAGAGTCAGCTGTTAAATCAACCAAAACTGTTAGATGAACATTTAGTCTTAAAACGTCAACGCTTAGTTCAGCAATTATTTGATTATGCGATTACTTATCGTTTGATGGAATCTAAAGATGCATGGCGTGCGGTGTATATGGCGGAATCTCAGTTGAAAAAGCCATTACCTGAAGCGCGTGCGTTATTGACTGCGGTGCCAGTCTCTGAGGCAGAAAGCCGTGATCCAGAATATTACTCTCGCTTTGAGGATAGCAGCAAGGCTGAAGTGGAGTATATGCGCTGGCAGCGCTTCTTTCAGGAACAGCAACGTCGTGCAATTGCCTATTTGGAAACGGTCAAATGAAGCGCTGGATTATTCATTATTTAGGCCTATTTAGCTTAAGCGGAATTTTGCGCAGTGCATTTATTGCGGTTACCTTTATGACATTAGTTGTCAGCGGAGCAAGTTTGTATGCATGGCACGAGCAAAACCAGCAAATTCGTTATGCTTTGGGTGATTATTTTCCACGTATTCAATCTTCATTTTTAATTGATGGGCAATTAAATACGTTAGTTGAAGAACTCAATGAATTTCTAAAAGCGCCCAATACTGGCACTCGGCTGCAACTGCGCAATCAAATTACCGACCATTTGAGTAAAATTGATGGAATCAATCAAAATTTAACTGGGCGTGATCATCAGCAGATTGCAGAAATCATTTCTGAAAGCCAAAACTTACTTTCTCAACTTGATAAAGCGCTCTACACGCTATTTTTAGCCAATGAAAAAGTGAATACGTTATCAGCGCGTATTAGTTGGCTGCATGATGACTTCAATACGGAACTGACATCGTTATCGCAAGATATTAGCTTACAGCAAGGGTCTTTATTAGATAAGTTTGAGCAAGAACCAAACCAAGCGAAAGCCTTGCAGAGCCGGTTGCGTAGTGTACAAAGCGAGCTGCAATTAATTTATACCTTGGCACGCTTAGAAGATCAGATTGTCAACGTATTGGTCAACCGACTCAAAAGCACACAAGATAATACTCCGCAAGGTACAAAAGAAGAAAATGATAGCTATATTAGGTATTTACACTACTTAAAAAGCAATATTGCAGGGAGTGAAGGAGCATTAAACCAGTATCCAAGCACTGTAACACTCTACCAAACTATCGATGAACTTCTCGATATTGGCTTATCTGAAAGCAAAATGGCGTCAGCGTTGCAAAATTACCAAAGTGCAAAAGCTGCGTTAGCCGAGATGACAACAGAAAAAGACCGAATTCTGGGGCGCTTTCGTAGCCAACTTGATTTGCAATTAGGTAACAGCCATTCGCAGCTACAGACTTTAAACCATCATTTATCGGACATTATGTCACTTAGTGGGACGGTGATTATTATTACCGCCTCATTAGCTTTATTACTGGCGGTATTATTTAACTACTTTGTGATCCGTTCGCGCCTCGTTAAACGTTTTAATTTGCTAAACCAAGCTGTTGTGAAAATTAGCCTTGGGGATCTAACCACGCAAATTCCAGTGGAAGGGCGTGATGAATTAGGGCGTATTGCGATGTTGCTGCAACGGACGCTCGATCAAATCAATCAGCAAAAATACCAACTAGAGCAAGAGATTAGCGATAGAAAAGTCATTGAGCAGAACTTAAGAACCACGCAAGATGAGCTGATCCAAACTGCAAAATTAGCCGTCGTTGGGCAGACCATGACCTCATTGGCACACGAAATTAATCAACCGTTAAATGCACTATCCATGCATGTGTATATGGCGAAAAAAGCGCTGCAACGGGAAGATAATGCCGGTGTTATTGCTTCGCTTAATAAGTCGGAGTCATTAATTACGAGAATGGACGGGATTATTCGTTCATTGCGTCAATTTGCTCGTAAACGAGATCGGCAAGAGGTCTTACAACCTATTGATTTAATTATAAGCCTAAAAAGTGCGTGGGATATTTTATTATTGCAGCGCAAAACCCGTGAGGCGGCATTATATCTCCCTGAAAAAATTCCATTGGTGCTGGGGGATGAAATTGGTATTTCACAAGTTTTAGTGAACTTGTTAGTGAATGCATTGGATGCCAGTCCAAATCATGCTGCAATTACGATTGATTACAGCGAATTGGATGATGATTTAGTCTTGTATATCAGTGATAACGGTGAGGGATGGCCTCTCGCGTTGGCCGATTCATTAATGAAGCCATTTACCACCAGCAAAGAAATTGGCCTAGGAATGGGGTTATCCATCAGTTATTCGATTATGCAGCAATTAGGCGGAGAAATGCGAATTGCTTCGACGCTTAGCCGTAATGGGTGTGTCATTTTAAGTTTTAAGAAGGTACAAGAACATGCTTGATGATAATAACGATATTTTACTCATAGATGACGACAAAGATGTGCTTGAAGCTTATTGCCTGTTGCTTGAGCAGGCTGGTTATCGCGTATTCAGTTGTGATGATCCATTAGCGGCAAAAGACCTTGTTCATCGAGACTGGTGTGGCATCGTTTTGAGCGATGTCTGTATGCCCAATTGTTCAGGGATTGAGCTAATGAGCCTATTCCTTGAAAAAGATAAACATTTACCTGTTTTACTGATCACAGGCCACGGTGATGTACCGATGGCGGTTGAAGCGGTTAAATTAGGCGCATGGGATTTCATTCAAAAGCCGATTAACCCTGAATATTTGTTGTTGGAAGTCGAAAATGCCCTGATGGCACGTAAACAACGGGTTACTCAACGGCGTTGGGGGCAAAAACAACTGACTCTCAATTTTGTGGGACAAAGTGAGTGGACGCAGCAAACTCATCAACAATTACAAGGGTTAGCCGAAACGCACGCCGCGGTGTTCTTTCATGGGGAATTAGGAACTGGACGGGTTTATTTGTCCCGTTATCTGCACCAGATAAGTACTAATCGAAGCTCACCTTTGGTGATCAAAACCTTATTGAATGAGCAAGAAACACCTTTAGATATGTGGTTGGGTGAAGTTGCAGATGGCACTTTGGTTATTAAAAACATTGAATTGATGCCATTGACTCAACAACGTTTTTTAGCTCAGCATCTTCAGCAAGAGCATCGTCAATTTCGCTTAATTGGTATTTCAGAAACGCCATTAATCCAGTTAACCAAACAGCAAAAACTGATAGCTGAGCTCTATTATTGTTTTTCAATGACACAAATTAATTGCCTACCATTATTACAAAGAAAAGCCGATATTGCGCCGCTATTTGAGCATTACCTTGAACTGGCGTGTACTCGGTTGAATTTACATTTCCCTGTACTTGATGACGCCTTTATTAAAAAACTAACGCGCCGTCATTGGCCTGGTAATGTGGGTGAGTTGGCAAATGCCGCTGAACTATATGCGGTTGGTATTATGCCAATGGGGGAAACTGCGAATCCACTTTTGGCATCCGTTGTACCTACTGCATTAGATCAGCAAATTGAAAATTATGAACGACAAATTATTACCGAAGCGCTCAACATTCATCAGGGGCGAATTAATGACGTGTCGGAATACCTGCAAATGCCACGGAAAAAATTGTATTTGCGCATGAAAAAATACGGCTTGGATAAGCACCACTACCGAACTTAGTCAGAACAAAAAAGGTGTTGAATCGATATTTCCATTCAACACCTAAATTCAAGCAGTTATTTGATAAATGGCTTAAGGAACGGGTACTGCCTCACCCTTATAATTATCTAAAATAAATTTCTTCGTTTCATCACTTTTCAGTGCAGCCATCAGTTTTGTAATTCGCGGGTCATTTTGGTTCTCTTCACGTGTCACCACCACGTTAGCAAATTTGCTGTTAGCCGCAGGTTCACTGTAAATGACGTCTTTCGTTAAATCCAAACCTGCATTAATCGCAAAATGGCTATCAATTGAGGCGACATCAGCCTCGCCATTTTTATAAATTTGCGGCATTAATGGCGCATCATAGGTAAATAAAAACTGTAAATTACGTGGGTTTTCAACAATATCGTCAATGGTTGCATCATCAGGGTCAATACCACTGCGTAATTTAATTAAACCTTCATCTTGGTACAGTTTTAGTATGTGACCATGTTGGGAAATATTATTACTGCTCAGTACTTTTGCTCCATTGGGTAAATCTTGCAGGCTTTTGTGTTTTTGCGAGAAAAAGCGGTACGGGTGCATATGCACAGCCCCAACAGACACGAGTTTCCAATCCGGGTGGTCTGCTAATGTTTTATTTAAATATGGCACATGCTGGAAAAAGTTTGCATCCAGTTCTTTGTCTGCCAGTGCTTGGTTCGGAATAATGTAATCATTAAACACACGGATATCTAAATTAATCCCGTCTTTTTCGAGCTGTGGTTTGACGAATTCTAATATTTCCGCATGGGGTGTTGAAGACGCGCCAATCGTTAGTTTATTACTTTTTTCTTGTTGGTCTGGTTGGCAAGCAGTGAGTGCTAAACTGGTAATTAATAATGCCCCGAAACGCGTTAGTAATGATAATTTCATATTGTTATTCCTAATTAGCTGAGTGTAGATAAAATTAATAATTTGTTGGCCTAGGTTGATGTTATTAACGTTTATCAATCCACCGAACTAGGGTGTCTCCTATAACTTGAATACATAAAACAATGGCTAAAATCACTAATGTAGCGACCCAAACGACATCCATATGGCTGCGTTGGAAACCTTCTAAATAGGCCAGATTTCCTAACCCACCTGCACCAATCGCGCCAGCAACAGCAGTACCACCCACTAATGAAATCAGCGTAACGGTTAGACCGGAAATCAAGGCAGGGGACGATTCGGGTATCAACACATTAAAAATCAAAGTGTGTAGTTTTGCCCCCATGGATTGGCTGGCTTCGATAACTCCTTTATCTACCTCTCGTAAGGCAATTTCCACTAACCTTGCATAGAAAGCGCTTGCTGAAATCACCAAGGCGGGAAGCGCAGCATTAACCCCTAAAATAGTGCCGACGATCCATTTGGTCACAGGGAATAATAAAATGATTAAAATAATAAACGGCACAGCACGGAAGATATTCACAATAAAAGAAAGCGTACGGTAAACCGCGATATTTTCTTTTTTACCCTCTTGCGCAGTTAAAAATAAAAAGGTACCAATTAAAATCCCAAAGATGCCAGATAACGCACCAGAGACTAATGTCATATATAACGTATTGAGGGTTTCAATGCCCAAAACATGTAATTTTAAATAGGGTAAATAGCCACTAACCCAACGCTGTATTTCATCCATGACTAAATCACCTCAACAACGATATTTCTTTTATTTTTAAGATACGCAACGGCATCCGTTAATTTTTCAGTTTCAGGCAGAAATTGCAGATATAAAAAGCCAGCTCCTTGGTTAAATGCGCCTTTTACCAATTTTATCGGCTCATTAAATTGCGAAATTAAGTCATACAGTAAATAGTGACTTTGCTTTTCTTCATCTAAAACGACGCGAATAATCGGGCCATCAGCCAATATTGCCTTTAAGTCTTCTTGGTTATCCGTGGCAATCTCACTTTGTGATAAAAACTGCCGTGTAATTGCATGTTGTGGGTTATGAAATACTTGGCTAACCAATCCTTCTTCAACAATACGGCCTTTATCAATGACCGCCACTTTATTGCAGATACTCTTGACGACCTGCATTTCGTGAGTAATTAACACGATGGTGATGTTCAACTCGCGGTTAATACGCGCTAGTAATTGCAAAATAGTTTGCGTCGTTTTTGGGTCTAACGCAGACGTTGCTTCGTCACACAATAAAACATCAGGGTTGTTGGCAAGGGCGCGTGCAATACCCACCCGTTGTTTTTGCCCACCACTGAGCATGGATGGGTATTCATCAGCTTTATCGGTTAGCTCAACCAATGCCATTAACTCATCAACGCGTGCCTTGCGTTTCTTTTTATCGAACCCTGAAATTTGTAATGGAAATTCAATGTTTTCCCGCACTGTTCGAGACCACAGTAAATTAAAGTGTTGAAAAATCATGCCAATAGATTGGCGTATTTTTAAAACTGCTTTCTCGTCACTGTGAGTAATATTATGTTGCCCAACAATCACTTCACCACTGGTGGTGTCTTCTAACCGATTTAGCAAACGGATGAGGCTACTTTTGCCCGCACCGCTATAACCGATGATGCCAAAAATGTCCCCAGCGGCAATATTGAGGTTGATGTTATCAACCGCCACGGTCTGCTTTTTATTGCGGCTGTAGATCTTGCTGACATTCTTGAGTGTTATCACGCTGATCCCCTTGGATGAATTGGTTATATCATAGATCCAAAAATGGATATCTAGACGTCTATACCGCCAAAGTAATTAGAAATGTGATGAATGTCAAATAAAAGATAGGGATGAGTTAGATGAAAAAAAACTAACGGATTAAATTTTATTTAATGCATTGATTATTAATGACTTATTTTATTTTTAGTCAAGGAAGTAAATAAAGGATAGGGGCTAGTATGAAATAAACCGAATAAATAAAGCCTATTTCATACTCTGGGTAGCGAGGTATTGAGCTTATTTTGACGCGAGGTTACTACTTTCTTTTTTTAGACGAATTGCTAGTTCAACAACCTCTTTTAGGTATAAGTGATGATCCGCGACTTTTTTTAACATAATAGCCCCTAGTGAGAGACCCAATAAAAAAGCTAGACCAAATAAGATAACAATATTGGATTTATCAGTAGTAAGTTGGCCGTTCGTCATTATTTCGCTGAGCTTACCAAAACCAATTGATGCATTTACAGCAGAATAACATAGCGCTAAAAAGGACAAAATAGCGGTTTTTTCACCAAAAAATTGGCTAACTCTTGAGTTCAACCTATCAATTTTTTGTTGAAGCCAATAAGTTGTATATAGGAGTTCTTCTTTCTGATAAATCATAAGTTTTTTTGCATTTTCTTCATCATGGTCAATTTCACAAATGAACTCATTGGCCGTTTCTTTTTTCCAGCTGCGTAAAAATAAATAAAGCTGTATTGTTGGTATAAATAAAATAATGATACCAAATATATTGAATATTACGTATGTACTATAGATGAAGTATAATACTGATTTAGAATTAAAAATATTAAAGTTTTTATATAAAATAATGGATGCAATGAGAAATATAAACAGAGTAATTAATGATTTTATGAGTAATGTGTTGATTTTATTTATTTTTCTATCTGATTTGGTTTTGTAGTTATAAGGTTTAAATGATGACATTTCAGATAGTAATTTAATGATTTGTTTTATTCTTAACATGGGCTCTCTCATTTTTCATAAAGGTTTAATTTAAATTAACATATTGGTTGATGAGAAAAAACACTATTTCAGTATATTAAACTCAGCTTAATATTACATATGGATATGTTTTTCATTGAATAGTTATTTATAATAAATATTTTAATTGAAATTATTTAGTAATAAAATCTTCATCAAACTGACGTATTACCCCCGTAGCATCATCGGCAACGATTAAGTCCCAAAGAGGATACCAAGATGATGCAACATGCTCTCTCTTCATCGAGTGAGTGCTCGGCTATTTTGCCTTTCAGGCAAACGGCGGGTGACTTACCCATGATCGAAATACAAAATTTATCACAGGCTTTTTCACAACAGTATGTCCTTAATGGCATCGACTTAACGGTAGAAAAAGGCACGGTTTTAGCGCTGCTGGGGCCATCTGGCTGCGGTAAAAGTACCTTGCTCAAACTGTTAGCGGGCTTATTGCAACCCACTGATGGCACTATCCAATTGGCGGGCAATATCGTCGCAAGTCCTCACCACCTCGTTCCTCCAGAGAAACGCAACCTCGGCATGGTATTCCAAGATTATGCTTTATGGCCGCACATGACTGTTGCGCAGAATGTCGCGTTTCCCTTGAGAATGCGGGGCGTTGCAGGGCAACAGATTGAAGCTCGCGTGATTCAAGCACTTGAGCGTGTTGGGTTAATAGATTTTGCCAAACGAAAACCTGCGGACTTATCCGGTGGGCAGCAACAGCGGGTCGCACTCGCTCGGGCCATTATCGCTGAACCTGAAATTTTGTTATTCGATGAACCCCTTTCCAACCTCGATATCGCACTGCGCCAATCCCTTTGTGAGGAAATGGCGCAATTACTGAGAACACTGGAAATTACTGCGGTGTATGTCACTCACGATCCCGCTGAAGCCAATACGTTAGCACACCAAATCGCCCATATGCGAAATGGCAAAATTGACCGTTTGACGACCTTATGAAGAGAGAAAATTCCATGCAAAAGTTAACCGCAAAACACGTTTTTTCATTAAAGGGTATTACCATGAGCCTAGGCCTTTCCTGTGCATTGTTTTCTGTTTCAACTCAAGCCATTACGGTATATACCGCAGGGCCTGGCGCGATGGCTAAGCAACTGGCCGCAGGGTTTGAAAAACAAACGGGCACGAAAGTGGATGTATTCCAAGCCACAACGGGTAAAGTGATGGCAAGGCTTGAGGCTGAACAGGCTAATCCACGAGCGGATGTGTTGATTTCCGCCTCATGGGATACCGCGGTTGATTTACAACAAAAAGGCTGGTTGTTGCCTTATGAAAGCCCAAATGCACAACAAGTTCCTGCGCGTTTTAAAACGCCTTATTATGTCGCCCAAGGGATTTCAGCCCTCGGTATTGTGTGGAACAGCAAAAGCGGCACGCCAAAACCAACAGATTGGCAAGATTTAGCGCAGCCTGCATTTAAAGATAAGGTGACGATGCCAGACCCTGCATTATCAGGGGCATCGTTGGATTTAGTTTTAGGATTACAGAATGCCAAAAAAGAGGCGGTGTGGGCGCTTTTTGCTGATTTAAAAGCCAACGGTATGGTGATATCGGGGCCAAATGCTCAAGCATTAACCCCAGTCTTACAAGGGGCTAAAGCCGCCGTATTTGGCGCGGTGGATTACGTGGCTTATGGCAGCATCGCCAATGGTGAATCCATTGAGGTCATTTTCCCAAGTAGTGGCACCGCAATAGCTCCGCGCCCAATGATGATTTTAAAAAGCAGTAAACAGCCTGATGAAGCGAAAGCGTTTATTGACTATGTATTATCACCTGAAGGTCAGGAAATTGTTGCCAATGCATGGCTGATGCCTGCCCGCGCAGATATTGCGGGGAAACGCCCTGATTTCTCAACACTGACATTATTGCCAGAAGCCACAACAGACAGCGCTGAGCGTAGCGATGTTCTCTCGCGTTTAAGCGCCTTGTTCCGTTAGTTTTCTCGATAATAATTAGCAAACCGCTGGGTAGGTCTCTTACCCAGCAGGAGTGTTGTTTCTAATGATAAAAATTCGTTTTCTCCCTTTAATGGTGGTAATTGCGCTAACTATTTTAGTGGTTATCCCACTGTGTTTTATTGTGTTACAGGCGCTGTTTCCACAATTAGGGCAAGGGCTGTTTTCCCAACCGTTTGAACCGATTATTCATCTGCTCAATGAGCCAGAACTCCCTGAACTATTACAAAATACGTTATTGCTCGGTGTCGGCGTTGCTCTCATCAGTGCTGTGATAGCGATCCCTTTGGGGGCTTTACGTGGCTTATTTAACCTCCCATTTGCCAAGGTTTGGGACTTACTTTTTCTGATCCCATTTTTGATCCCGCCTTATATTGCAGGTTTATCATGGATGCTGACATTACAGCCAAATGGGTATTCCCAACAGCTATTTGGGGTTAGCCCAGGAAGCGCAATATTTTCCTTAGGGGGAATGATGGGAATTATGGCGCTGAATTTATTTCCAGTGCTGTATTTTGCGGTCTCACGCAGTATGGCAGCGAATGGTAACCGCCTTGCTGACGTGGCACGGGTACATGGCGCGCCACCTTGGCAGGCCTTTTTCCGTGTGACCCTTCCGTTATCATTGCCCTCAATAGCGGCTGGGTTATTGCTCGTGTTTACCTTAGCGATTGAAGAATATGGCATTCCTGCTGCCATCGGTGCGCCGAATGGGATCCGCGTACTCACAACCGATATTGAACAGCGTTTAGCGGATTGGCCGATTGATTTGCCCGGTGCAGCGTCGTTATCACTGATTTTGGCGAGTGTGGCAATTTTTGCTTATACCTTACAACGCTCGATTGTTTCGGGGAAAAATGTGGCAACGACGACAGGGAAAGCCGCGGCGTTGGTGATGCGTTCCCTAGGGGTATGGCGTTGGCCTGTTGTCGGGGTATTTGCGGTGGTGAGTTTTTTAGCTGTCGGGATGCCGCTACTGGCCATGTTTGGTACGGCATTTTCGTCGACGGTTTCAGGCGGTTTAGCGTGGGATAATTTAACGCTAAGGCATTTTTCTGGCTTGGTTGACGCCCAAGCTGAAGCGCTAGGGGCGTTATTCACCAGTGTGTCTTTAGCGGGTGCAACAGCAATATTGACGGGCGTGTTAGGTTTTTTATCTGCGTGGCTGGTGGTTTCTCAACGTATCCGTGGAGCCGTTATCATTGATGCCTTGTCTTTATTACCTATTTCCATTCCGGGGATCGTGATTGCTGTAGGGATGATTTTAGCGTGGAACCAGTCTTTCTGGCCTGTTACGCCATATCATACTTGGGGCATTTTACTGCTCGCTTACAGTTGTTTGTTATTGCCATACCCTGTTCGCTATTGCAGCGCAGCGCTCACTCAAATTGGTGGCAGTTTAGCGGATGCCGCGCGAGTACACGGCGCATCTGCAATAACGACATTACGTTTGATACTGTTCCCATTGGTTTTACCAAGTTTACTTGCAGCGATGATGTTAGTGTTCGCGGTGGCATCGAGGGAGCTTGTTTCGTCACTGTTACTCGCCCCCGCAGGGATGCAGACGGTATCTATCTTTGTCTGGCGGCAGTTTGAGCAAGGCTCCATCGGCAGTGGCATGGCGATGGCCTGCATTGCCGTATTGATCAGTTTAAGCTTGATGCTGTGCGCACAATGGGTGCAGGGGCGTTATAGCAGAGAATAATGCGGAAGAACTCAAGGTGGCAATATGCCACCTTGATGATATTGACTAGCTTATATCACTTGCATCGTGGCGTTCGCGCACTTGTTGTGCGGGGTCGCCTTGTAGGCGATTGACGCGGCGACCGCGTTGTACCGCAGGGCGTGCATACACTTCATCTGCCCAGCGAATGACATTTTTGTACTCATGCACCGATAAAAACTCAGCGGCGTCATACAGCCAGCCTTTAACTAAGGCGCCATACCACGGCCAAATGGCGATATCGGCGATAGTGTAATTATCACCTGCTACGTATTTATTGTCTGCTAAGCGTTTGTCCAACACATCAAGCTGGCGCTTAGTTTCCATGGCAAACCGATTGATTGGGTATTCGTATTTTTCAGGGGCGTAGGCGTAAAAATGCCCGAAGCCGCCGCCTGCAAAAGGGGCTGAGCCCATCTGCCAAAATAACCACGATAATGTTTCGGCGCGTTCAGGTTGAGCCGTCGGTAAAAAGACAGAAAATTTTTCGGCTAAATAAGTGAGAATCGAACCTGACTCGAATACGCGAATGGGGTCTTTACCGCTTCTGTCGACCAATGCCGGGATTTTCGAGTTCGGGTTGATATCCACAAAGCCAGACCCAAACTGGTCACCTTCGCCAATATTAATCAACCAAGCATCATATTCCGCTTCTTGAATGCCCAGTGCTAACAGCTCCTCAAGCATAATCGTCACTTTTTGGCCGTTAGGCGTGCCGAGTGAATAGAGCTGTAGTGGGTGCTTACCAATCGGGAGTTCTTTTTCGTGTGTTGCACCAGAAACAGGGCGGTTGATATTGGCAAACTTGCCGCCATTACCTTGCTGCCATTGCCATACTTTGGGTGGAATATACGGTGTATCTGCCATTGATTATCTCCTTAATCGTGTCGAAGGATTTGCTTCAATAATCCCATTATTAACGCTTCCACTGTAGCAATCTGCCATCAATTCGCCACCTTTTTTATCGACTTTTGCTGTGTTCAGGATGTGAACCGCACAGAGTGCATGAAACCTACACTTAAACAGCGTGAAATTTTCTCTTTGCATAAAATCCGATTGAAGTGGTTAGGGGGATTGTTAATGCGCACAATCGTTAAGTAAAGAATTGCCCTTAAGTATTTATATCTTAAACGTTAGGCTGGTAACTAAAGGTAAATATTTATCGTGGCAATTAAATTGGCACATTTATATGGCACTTAAGCAAAAAATATTTAACAAATAGATTGTGCAAATAACTAACCCAATTCAAAAAAGGATGTGAACAATATGTGAACATTGGCACTAATTTCATAAGGGGCATTTTATACATTGAATACCAATAAGAGATATCCGTTGGTTGGAGTGTGCCCATGCTTGCGTCAAATTCAAATATTTATCAAAGCCTACTAAACAGGGCAAATACACAGCCTGATGCTGTAGCCATTGTTTTTGAAGAGCAAAATTGGAGTTATCGCCAGTTATTGGTGAAGGTCAACCAAACGATGTTTTGGCTAACATCGACCCTGCAATTACAAAAAGGCGACCGTATTATTTTGGGGTGGGGAAACACCATTGAGTTCTGCCAGTTATTTTATGCAGCGGTAGGGCTGGGAATTCAGGTTATTCCATTAAGCACCAAAATGAAGGAGTTTGAGGGCAAAGAACACCTTGCACGAATTAATGCGGATGCTATTTTTTGGGATGATAGCTATCAGCCGTGGTTGGGCGCATTAAGTACAAAAGGGGTGAGCCTTTCCCAGTGGAAAACATTAACACTGGCAGACGAAATGACGTTTGTTAATCAGGTGAATGAAGAAGACCCCGCCGTCATTATTTTCACATCAGGCACAACGGGTGCACCAAAAGGCGCGGTCATTACGCATAAAAATATATTGTCAGCCATTAGCGCTTACCAACAAACGTTAAAACTAACTGAAAATGATAAAACAATATTAGCGGTTCCGATTTACCATATTACTGGGCTGTCTGCTATTTTGGCTTTATTTATTCATATTGGTGGAACGATTTTCCTGCATAAAAAATTTAATGCTAAAGAGATGATTTCTACTATCGCAAAAGAAAAAATTACTTTTTTACATGGTTCACCTACAGTCTTTATTTTATTAATTCAAAAAATAAAAGAAAATAAGAGTATTAATTTAGAGAGATTTAATTCATTAAAAATGATTGCCTGTGGTGCAGGTCATTTAAATGAAGGGACTATTAAAGAGCTTTCATATATTTTTTCGAAAACATCAATTCATTCGATATATGGTTTAACAGAAACGTCATCCCCTGCAACGGTATATTTAGACGATATCCGAAATAGTCCGAAAAAAGCCAGTTCAGGGACACCTGTTCCGGGGTTAAAAGTAGCGATTAGAAGCGAAAAAGGTGAAGAAAAACCAGCCAATAAAACGGGAAATATCTGGGTTAAAGGAGATGTTGTGATCCAACGTTATTGGCCTGATAGCCCAGCGAATACCACCTCATTTCAGGATGGATGGTTTTTTACCGGCGATATCGGTTATCTAGACGACGATGGTTTTCTTTATATTCAAGATAGAATTAAAGATATGATCAACCGAGGCGGTGAAAAAATTTATTCCATTGAAGTGGAAGATCTAATTTCTAATTACCCGGGTGTGAATGAAGTCGCCGTGATCCCAATCGAAAGCCCGATTTATGGTGAAGAACCTATCGCGTTTATTATTCCAGAAAGCCAAGTTTGCTTAACCAGTAAAGAAATTATGGAATGGCTAAAAGAACGAGTGCCGAATTATAAAGTTCCTGTGAAAATTATGTTTACCCGTAATTTCCCAAGAACATGGAATGGGAAAATAAGTAAGAAAGATTTAAAACAACGATATTACTCTTTAAATAGCTAACAGCTAATTCGTTTTTAATTCATCAAATAAAGGGCTATGAAATATTAGCCTTTAGGTAGGTTTTATCATGAATAATAAGTTTATCTCTAAACAAGAAGCCGCTGAATTAATTAATGATGGCGATACGATTTGTACTGTGGGAATGACATTAACCAGCGCAGCAGAATCTATTTTGTCTGCCATTGAACAGCGTTTTTTATCTGAAGGTTCACCGAAACAATTAACGCTAGTGCATGCCGCGGGGCAATGTAACCGTATTCGCGGTAATCAACATTTTGCTCACCAAGGCATGGTGAAGCGCATTATTGGCTCTCATTGGGGGTTAGCACCCCGCTGGATGCAGATGATTAATGACAATGAAGTTGAAGCCTACTGCTTACCACAAGGCCAAATGGTGCATTTATATGGCGCGATGGCGGCGGGCCTTCCCGGTCGTTTATCCAAAGTCGGTTTAGGGACATTTATTGACCCTGAACTCGAAGGCGGTCGCATGAATGCGAAAACATTAGCATTGCCACCGTTAGTCGAAAAAGTGAATTTCAAAGGGGAAGATTGGTTGTGGTACCCCGAAATTCCACTGGATGTTGTGGTGATCCGCGGAACGCATGCAGACAGTAAAGGCAATTTGACCACCGACGAAGAAGCGATGTCGTTGGAAGTGTTGCACGCAGTGTTAGCGGCAAAACGCTTCGGTGGGAAAGTGATTGCTCAAGTGAAGTATTGCGTGGAAGAGGGCACTTTGCACCCGAAACGCGTTACTGTTCCTGCCAGTTTTATTGACCACATCGTGATTTGCGATAACCCAGAAGAAGACCACCGCCAGTCTTCAAGTTGGTTCTTTGACCCAACACTGTGCGGTGACATCCGCACGCCTGTACAGCAAACCACACCATTGCCGCTCGATATTCGTAAGTTGATTGGGCGTATCGCTTGCCGTTACCTCACTGAAAACTGTGTGATTAATTTAGGGACAGGGATCCCGAATGATGTCATCGGTTCAATTATTCAAGAAGAAGAGGCCACCAAGCGCGTTGATATCACAGTGGAATCGGGCATTTGGGGCGGCGTTCAAGCGGGTGGGATTGATTTTGGTATTGGGCGCAACCTTTCCGCGATGATCAGCCACCAAGACCAAATGCTGTACTACAACGGGGCGGGGGTAGATATCACCTATATGGGGGCTGGGGAAATGGATGCCAACGGCCATGTGAATGCCACTTTACTTGGCAATATCTGCCCGGGAGCGGGTGGGTTTATTGATATCACGCAGAATGCGCGTCACGTGGTTTTTTGCTCAACATTTACTGCAAAAGGGTTAGATATTCGCTGTGAAAATGGGCAGTTAAAGATTATCCGTGAAGGGGATATTCGTAAATTGGTAGACAACGTTAGGCAGGTTTCTTGGAACGCAGATGTGGCACGCCAGATTAACCAAACCATGCATTTTGTCACGGAGCGCGCGGTATTTACCTTGGGTGGGAAAGTGCCTGTGTTGGTTGAAATCGCCCCGGGTATTGACCTTGAGCGCGACATTCTTGCCCATATGGATTTTGTGCCAGAAATCTCCCCTGATTTAAAAGTGATGTCGTCTTCATTATTTGAAGAAGCCCCTTTTGGTCTGGTTTCGTATTTATAGTTTCAATATTAAAGAAGGATTTATTTATGTTAGTCAAAGACAAAGTTGCCATCGTCACAGGTTCTGCAAGAGGTATTGGTTTTGCTATCGCACAGGTGCTGGCAGAAGAAGGCGCCAAAGTCGTGATTTCTGACCTCGCCATGTCCTCTGGCGAAGAAAGTGCAAAACAGTTACAGGATCAAGGTTTTGAAGCCGTGTTTATCCCGTGTGATATTTCCAAACGCGAACAAGTCAACGCGCTGTTTTCCCAAGCTAAAGAACACTTTGGCGCCATTGATGTGATTGTGAATAACGCAGGGATCAACCGTGATGGCATGCTGCATAAACTAAGTGACGATGACTGGGATAAGGTTATCGACATTAACTTGAAAGGTACGTTTAACTGCATGCAAGAAGCGGCCAAACTGATGCGCGAGCAAGGTAGCGGCCGTATTGTGAATATCTCTTCAGCGAGCTGGTTAGGGAATGTGGGGCAAGCTAACTATGCTGCTTCAAAAGCCGGTGTTATCGGTTTAACGAAAACCGCTTGCCGCGAATTGGCACGTAAAGGTGTCACCGTCAATGCTATCTGTCCCGGGTTTATTGATACCGATATGACCCGTGGTGTGCCTGAAAAAGTATGGGACATCATGATCAGCAAAATCCCAGCAGGTTTTGCAGGTGATCCGCGAGACGTTGGGCAATGTGTGGCGTTCTTGGCGTCAGATAAAGCGCGCTATATCAATGGCGAAGTGATTAACGTTGGCGGCGGCATGGTGCTGTAGGAGAACAGAATGAAAAACGCAAATGATATTGTGATTGTTAGCGGTGTAAGAACAGCGATCGGTACCATGGGTGGCAGTTTTGCGAACACGCACCAACACGATTTAGGGGCTGAAGTGATCCGCGAAGCTGTAAAACGTGCAGGGATCGCGCCAGAAGATGTGGATGAAGTGATCGTCGGAAACGTGGGGCAAATCGCAGAAAGCGGTTTTATTGCACGGATTTGCCAATTACGTGCAGGTTTACCAAAAGAAACAACGGCTTATTCCGTTAACCGCCAGTGTGGATCGGGGCTACAAGCGCTGGCAGATGGCATGATGTTGTTGCAGACAGGGCAGTCGGATGTGGTTGTGGCATGCGGAACCGAAAATATGACCATGCTGCCGTACTACTTGCGTAAAGCGCGTTATGGCTACCGTATGGGCAATGATGTTTTAGAAGATGGGTTGACGTCGATTTTAACTTGGCCTGAAGGCCCGTATCACAACGGAATGACGGCGGAAAATGTTGCGGAGCAATTTAATATTTCCCGCGAAGAAATGGATGATTTTGCATGGGATAGCCAGCAAAAAGCATTGAAAGCTATCGAAGCTGGCTATTTTAAAGATGAAATTCTGCCGATGGAAATTCAAGAAGGGCGCAAAGGAACGCGTATTTTTGATACGGATGAACACCCTCGGGACACACCAAGAGAAAAATTGGCGAAATTGCGCCCCGCATTTAAAGCCGATGGTGTGATTACCGCAGCGAACTCGTCAGGGATCAATGATGGCGCCGCGGCATTGGTGATGATGCGCCGCGAAGAGGCCGAAAAACGCGGTTTGAAACCACGAATGAAAGTGGTGGATTGGGCGGTTGCGGGCTGTGAAGCTGCCATTATGGGGTTTGGTCCTGCACCCGCGACACGCCGCTTGATGGAAAAATTGAAGATGGATGTCAAAGACATTGACTTGATTGAGTTAAATGAAGCTTTTGCTGCTCAAGCGATAGCTGTTATGAATGATTTGTCATTAGATAGTTCACGGGTCAATGTGAATGGCGGGGCGATTGCTTTAGGCCACCCAGTTGGGGCGAGTGGGGCAATTTTACCGGTTAAATTAATGTACGAAATGGAACGCCGTCAGGTTGCTACAGGGTTAGTGACGATGTGTATCGGTGGTGGTCAAGGGATATCAATGTTGTTCGAAAGAGAATAAGAAATACTGCAAGCAAAAAGCCCGACGTGGGGCGTCGGGCTGTTGCTGAGGTAATAACAACAGGTATTGGTAACGTTATGAAGCACCAAACCTGTTTCACTGCAACATGAGGATCTTATCTATGTTTTCTACAAATGCAAAGTTAGATTATGCGGCACAGGGTAAAAAGACCAACGCAAAGATATATCGCAACCTGATGCCGCTATTGATTTTGGCTTATATTATTAGCTTTATTGACCGTACCAATATTGGTATGGCAAAAAATGCGATGTCGATTGACCTCGGATTATCTGCAACCGCATTTGGGATTGGTGCGGGGTTATTTTTCCTGACTTATTCAATTCTTGAGATCCCAAGTAACTTGATCATGGAAAAAGTCGGTGCGCGTTTTTGGATCACGCGGATCATGATCACGTGGGGACTCTTATCTGCTGCAATGGCATTTGTCACAGGGCCAACGTCTTTCTATATTCTGCGTTTATTATTAGGGGCGGCAGAAGCGGGTTTATATCCTGGGGTGATCCTGTATATGACTTACTGGTTTAGCCAAGAGGAACGGGCTAAAGCGACGGGGTTATTCTTATTAGGTGTGTGCCTTGCCAATATTATTGGTGCCCCATTAAGTGGTTTATTGTTAAGTATGGATGGCTTATTAGGCTTCCATGGTTGGCAGTGGATGTTTGTGATTGAAGGCTTACCTGCGGTTATTCTCGCGTTTGTTGTTTGGTTTGTTTTACCGAATAAACCTGAAGACGCAAAATGGTTAGATGAAGACGATCGGAATTATATTAAATATAAGCACGAACAAGACCAAAATAGTATCAGCGTCAGCAATAACAAATTCTCATTAAAAGCCGCGTTTAAAAACAAAGCATTTATGATGATTGTTGCGATTTATTTTACTCACCAATTCTCAGTATACGGCTTGAGTTATTTCTTACCGACTATCATTGGTGAATACGGCAAATTAACGCCAATTCAAATTGGTTTATTAACGGCAATTCCTTGGATTTCAGCAGCTATTGGCGGTATTTTTGTGGCTAGAAAAGCCAATACGCCACGTCGCTCATCCCGCATCTTAGTTTCAGGGTATGCGGTGATGGCTGTTGGCTTAGTTATCGGCGCTTTGGGTGGGCCAGTCGTTGGGTTAATTGGCTTTTGCTTAACCGCCTTTATGTTTTTCGTGGTGCAGTCCATCATTTTCTCGCTCCCACCGACTTATATGAGTGGTAGTATGCTGGCAGGAAGTTTGGCATTACTGAACTGTTTAGGGTTGTTTGGCGGTTTCTTGGGGCCATTTATTTTAGGGTTCTTTGAAGATTACACGGGTACAGCTACCTCTGGATTATGGTTTGGTGTTGGTCTGTTGGTTATTGGCACACTTATCGCTTCAAAGGTGAACACTAACGGCATGAGCAATAGTGAAAAGGTAGAAACGCCAGCATCGGTACAAGCGAAATAACGCAACATCGCCATTTACAATAGGAAAGTCTACATGAAAATTGTTATCGCACTTGATTCCTTTAAAGGAAGTTGCTCAGCACAGCTTGCATGCCAAGCCGTTGCTGAGGGTTTCAAGCGTGTATCCTCCGATTTGGATATGACATTATTACCCATATCTGATGGCGGAGAAGGCCTGTTGGAGTCACTGGAGCATAGTCCGGTTTTATCTGGTGTAACGCCTTACATATTGACGTGTACTGGGCCCTATGGCAGCAAAGTTGATGCGCGGTTGTTAGTATTGGAAGGAAAAACCGCCTTTATTGAAATGGCTCAAAGCAGCGGTTTAGAGCTCGTCAAATCTGAATTTCGTCATGCCGAAAAAGCCTCGACATACGGTTTGGGGGAGATGGTTAAATACGCCCTCGATTTGGGGTGCAACCGCATTATTATTGGTATTGGCGGAAGTGCAACAAACGATGGCGGGGCGGGCTTTGCCCAAGCACTAGGCGCTCAATTTTACGATAAAAATAATCAATTAATGAGCTCGCCAATAAATGGTGAGGATCTCATTAATATCGTAAAAATTGGGTTGGATAAGTTTGATCCCCGTGCGGCGGCTGTTGAATTTAACGTATCTTGTGATGTAGAAAACCCGTTGCTGGGTAAAAATGGGGCAACGTATATCTATGGTCCACAAAAAGGTGCTGATAGTGCAATGCTCGACCAGCTGGAAGCGGGTATGGCGCACTATGCTCAATTAATGTCGAATACCCTAGGGAAAGACGTCTCTGCCGAGGCAGGGAGTGGGGCGGCAGGGGGCTTAGGGGCTGGGCTACGTTGGTTCGTGGATGCCAAGCTCGAAAAAGGTATCGACCTTGTTTTGGGGTTATTGGGGGCAGAGGCCTACATTCAACAAGCCGATTTAGTGGTGGTTGGAGAAGGGCGAATGGACAGTCAAAGTGCCAATGGTAAAGCCCCTGTCGGTGTTGCCCGTATGGCGAGTCGCTATGGCGTGCCGACAATCGCTTTATGCGGTGGATACAGTGAAGATAGCCGAATTTTGTACCAACACGGCATCACCGCGATGTGGTCACTGTGCCCAGGCCCTGTGTCTTTAGAGCAAGCGATGGTTAACGGAGAACGCTACTTGGCGGATACCGCTGAAAACTTGCTAAGAACGGTATTATCAAGCCAAAAGAAGTTTGTAAAACAATAAGATGAGGCGGTAACATGCTACTGACTGAAAAATTAGCCAATGATATTGTCACGCGTGCAATGGGGATCATCCATCACAACGTCAATGTGATTAACAGTCAGGGCGTGATTATCGCCTCAGGTGAAAAAAAACGTATTGGTGAAACTCATGAAGCCGCAGTGGAGGTGATCCGCTGCGGCAAACGGATCACCATTTACAATGAAAATGAAGCGCGCGCATATTCCAATGTTGCACCGGGGATTAACCACCCGATTATCGTGGCAGATAAAGTGGAGTTAGTGATTGGTGTTAGCGGCGACCCTGTAGTTATTCAGCGTTATGCAGAGCTAGCCATTCTCACCGCAGAGCTATTGATTAAGCAAGAAATTGAACGCCGCAGTATCAATTGGCAGCACCGTTTGCGGGATATGTTATTTGTTCAATTTATTGAAAGCAACACACCCATTCAGGGGCGAAGTGCGTTATTAAAGCTGCATAATTCCGGTTTTTCGTTTTCGCTACCGACTATCCCTGTGATTATTAATATTGAAGCCATTCAGTATCGCCCCGAAATTCTAGATACCATTATTACCGAATTATCGGCGATGGAAAAAAGTGATGTCCTGCTACTCAACAGCCGTGAAGTGTTGATGTTATTTCCCTCAAAACACTATCAAAATGAGTCGTTTATCCCTAACTTACACTTTATTTTAGATAGCCAATTGAGCCAGTATTATATTGGCGTTGGTGTGCAAGCAGATAGTGAAGAACATGTGCGTGATGCAGTGCATTTTGCGCGCTCAGTGATTGATGTTGGTCGCCAAACTGTCCCTGAAAAACAGGTTTTCTTATTTAAAGAAATGGCCTCATTTTGTTTATTTAATGAGTTAGAAAACAGCTATTTATTTAATTTCTTCTTGGATATCTGCAACAAGATTTTATTGCATGATTCAGGGGAGAGCTTGTTAGAAACGTTAGAGCTGTTTTTATCGCAAAATGGTGAGATTGGGAATACCGCTTTGCAGCTGGGTATTCACCGCAACACGCTAAGTTATCGGTTACAACAAATTAAAAAGCAAACGGGGCTCGACCCGACAAAATTCACCGATTTAATTCAATTGTCCGTGGCAATGCATGGCTACCGTCGTCGTTATCCAAAACAGCAGCCATGGTTAGATGCATTAACCTAATAAGTCGATAGGTTACTTTTGCTGTAAAACCCAAATTGCGGCTTCAACGCGCGATTTTAAATTGAGTTTTTTCAGCAAATGCTTCACATGCACTTTAACGGTACTTTCTGTAATAGTTAATTTATTGGCAATTTGCTTATTGGATAAACCCTGTGAGATTAAATCCAATATATGGGTTTCTCTTGGGGTGAGTGCCGTTAAATTATGATCCGTCGATGCGCGGTTATCTCTTAATGATTCGGCCAAAACAGAGGCTAATGTTGGGCTGACTACCATTTTACCGCTGGCGGCTTCTTTCAATGCAATAATCAGTTTTTCGGGTTCCATATCCTTTAATAAATAGCCATCAGCACCGTGTTTTAGCGCATTAATTAAATCTTCACCATAGTTAGAGACGGTGAATAAAATAATGCGACCAGAAAGTTCACGGCTGCGTAAATTACTGAGAACTTCAAACCCGTTCATTCCCGGCATATTTAAATCTAATAGGATTAAATCGGGATCATATTCTTCGGCGAGTCTAATGCCTGTTTCGCCGTTATCAGCTTCCCCTATCACCTGCAAGGTCGGTTCTAAGCTGATTAGCTGTTTAACGCCATTACGCAGCATAGGATGATCATCAATGAGTAAAATAGTGGATTGCCCAGTCGTGATATTTTTGCTTTCCATCAACACGTAACTCCAATTTAATTAAGCCACAGCGAGTGGGAATGTGACACTGACGGTCGTTCCCCCCTGAACGCGAGGTGCAATTTGGTACTCCCCGTTTAAGCTCAGAGCTCTTTCCCTCATGATAATCAGCCCATAATGGTTATTTTTTGTGGGCTGAGGTTGAATGCCTTCACCATTATCTTCAATGGTGACGGTGATGACACCTGAATTTTCGAATAATGAAACTTGCGACCAATTTGCATTGGCGTGCTTGAGAATATTGCTCAAGGCTTCTCGGATTATCTGTATGATATGAATAGATTGGTGTGGTGAAATACTTTTCGCTGGCAGTTGGTAATTCAAATTTATTTCAAAGCCAACACGTTGGCTAAATTCACTGATAGTACTTTCCAAAGAGGGTAATAAACCCGGTTCAGTGAGTTTTAACCTAAAGGTAGTTAATAATTCACGTAATTGGCTATATGCCAAATTAATTTCATTGCGCATTTCATTGAGTAAATCTTGTTGTTTATTGGGCAATGATTCAGGTTGCATTTGCAGATAACTAATTTGCATTTTTAAACATGATAGCGATTGGGCAATAGAGTCATGAAGTTCTCTGGCGATTGCCGAGCGTTCATCCATAATTAGCAATTGTTGTTGCTGCTCTAATTGGTGTGCCATTGCTAACATGCCGGTGATTTGTTTGACCAACATCAGCACTAAATTATTTTGTTCATCAGATAAAGGCTTATCTATTGGTATTTCGGCGAGAATAGCCCCATAGCGGTGTAAATTATCGGAGATATCCCACGATAACACTGTCGGATGTTCCACAGTTTCAGGGGCTGGAAATTCACCACAGTGGATGTCATGAAAATAGGTATCGTTATTTTCTTCATATAGCCGCAAGCTGATATTTTTAAGCGGTGTCAGGTTTTGCAGCTCCACCAGTACTTTTTCCAGTCGTACCGCTAATGGGTCAATAGAATGCAAGGTACGATTTGATTGATACAAGTACAGCAATACTTTGTTTTTATTCTGTAAGTCTGCCGTTTTTTCTTCGACGCGAGATTCTAGTTGGTGGTAACTTTGTGCTAATTCGTCAGACATTTGGTTTAATGTTTGTCCAAGGGCGCTAAGCTCATCGTGTTTTTTATACGTCGGGTAACGTTGGCTAAAATCCCGATGACTGATCGCATTCACCATATTTAACAGTTTTAGCCAAGGGTAATAAATTTTCTTCCTAAAATGGCAAATGGTGAAGAGTAATAATAGGGAAACGAGGCCGATAAATACCATTTGCGTCATGGCGACATAGGTCATTTTACGTTCTGTTTTTTCGTCGATACTTTTTACTAGCTCATCGATTTTATTAACAAAATTGATGACTTCAAAGCGTGCATCATTTGGGGAAGAGGCTCTTGCTAGTGCAGGCCTTAAATCACTTAACCAATATTGGTGAAGCTCGCTAAATAGGTGAGTTAAATCCTCAATTTCGACTACCTGAGTTAATTCAGGGCTTAATAAATCACGTTCAAGTTCATTCAGATAAACATCCGAATAGGTACTGAGTGGCGTTAATGAAAGCAAATGATAACTTTGCATTCTTAGTGACCCTGATTTATTTATTGCGTGAGCGTTCCCTTGCACGCTAATAATCATTTGGTTGGAAATTGTCATGCCAATAATACCGAGTACGGCAATCAATAACATTAAGCCAATAACTTGGTTAATGATTGAAAATCGACGATTCGCAGTTGGCATACATAATCCTTAATTCCATTACATCATTATTCACTATTTTTTATAACGCTATTATTGTTCCTCTATTCGACAAAATTGAATATGCCACTTCGGTATTACTCCCTAATATCTCACTGAGTATTTTTGCTAAAAATCTCATCAATAAATGTTTTTAATGAATGATATTATTTCTTTATATTCAAATAATTAAGTGAAAATACCCCTAATACTCCTCTGGTGGACGGTCTGAGTTTCATGGCAAATTTGATTTAAATCTCCCTTGATTTAGATCAGCTTCATGGAGGCTTATTCGCCACACACTGCGTTCAGAAAATCGTATTTATCGGGGTGAGTTATGTCTCAACGAGAGAGTATTAATCATACTGCTACGCAGGCAAAAGGGGTTATTCAGGATTGGCGCCCTGAAGAAAGCCAATTTTGGCAGCAAACGGGCCAGCGAATTGCTAAGCGCAATTTGTGGATTTCAATTCCGTGTTTGTTGCTCGCATTCTGTGTATGGATGTTATTTAGCGCGGTTGCCGTTAATTTAAATAAAGTGGGTTTTAATTTTACCACTGACCAATTATTTCTATTAACCGCACTTCCTTCCGTTTCAGGCGCATTATTACGGGTGCCTTATTCTTTTGTTATTCCTATCTTTGGTGGTCGCCGTTGGACGGCAATTAGCACCGTATTTCTGATTATTCCGTGTATTTGGCTGGGCTATGCGATTCAAGACCCAACAACGCCATACCAAGTGTTTGTGATTATTTCCCTGCTTTGTGGTTTTGCGGGAGCAAACTTTGCATCAAGTATGGCGAATATCAGTTTCTTTTTCCCTAAAGCTCGCCAAGGTGGCGCACTGGGCTTAAATGGTGGCCTAGGAAACCTAGGCGTTAGCGTGATGCAGCTAGTTGCACCGTTTATTGTCGGTGTAGGCGTGTTTGCTTTTGCAGGGGGAACCGGGGCGGTTCAGCCTGATGGCTCAGTGCTGTGGCTGGAAAATGCGGCGTGGGTTTGGGTACCATTCTTGCTGTTTTTTACGGTGATGGCGTGGTTTGGCATGAACGATTTGGCTGCCAATAAAGCGTCTTTAAAACAGCAACTTCCTGTTTTGAAACGTGGACATTTGTGGATTTTAAGCCTGTTATACCTCTCAACATTTGGTTCATTTATCGGTTTTTCCGCGGGCTTTGCCATGCTGTCAAAAACCCAGTTCCCCGATATCGTTATCTTGAAATTTGCTTTCTTTGGCCCATTCCTTGGCGCATTAGCACGCCCACTCGGTGGCATGCTGTCTGATCGTTTTGGCGGCGTCAAAGTCACTTTCTTGAATTTTATCGCCATGGCCATTTTCTCAGGCTTACTGTTCTTCACCTTGCCAGAAAACGGCCAAGGCGGCTCCTTCGGTGCATTTTATGGCGTATTTATGGTGCTGTTCTTAACGGCAGGGTTAGGCAGTGGCTCCACATTCCAAATGATCGCTGTGGTTTTTCGTAAATTAACCATGGACAAAGCCCTATTAAGAGGTGCTTCAGAACAAGAAGCGCAAAAAGAAGCAGTAACAGAAAGTGCGGCAGCGCTTGGGTTTATCTCTGCCATTGGTGCAATTGGTGGCTTTTTCATTCCAAAAGCCTTTGGGACGTCTTTAACCCTGACGGGTTCGCCCGCTGATGCCATGAAAGTGTTCTTTGTATTTTATCTCTCTTGTGTGTTTATCACGTGGCTAGTCTACGGGCGTACCCACAAATAATAACAAGTAATAAAAACCCTTTTTAAGCAATGTACGGCGGCGGTCGCCGTCTCTTTGGAGGCAATCCGAATGAGCAAATTTTTAGACAGATTTCGTTATTTTAAGCAGCTGGGTGATACCTTCGCAGGCGGTCATGGGCAAGAGCTCAATGTGAATCGTGATTGGGAAGATGGTTACCGCAGCCGCTGGCAGCACGATAAAGTCGTGCGTTCTACCCACGGCGTTAACTGCACCGGTTCATGTAGCTGGAAGATTTACGTCAAAAATGGCCTTGTGACGTGGGAAACACAACAAACTGACTACCCACGTACTCGCCCAGATTTACCTGACCACGAACCACGTGGTTGCCCGCGAGGTGCCAGTTATTCATGGTATTTATACAGCGCAAACCGCGTGAAATACCCGATGATGCGCAAGCGTTTACTGAAATTATGGCGCGATGCAAAAGCGGAGCACCAAGACCCTGTTGCGGCGTGGTTATCCATCATTAGCGACCCAGAAAAAGCACAGAGTTACAAACAAGCCCGTGGCCGCGGTGGTTTTGTGCGCTCCAGTTGGCAGGAAGTGAACGAGTTAATTGCAGCCGCTAACGTGGCGACGATTAAAGAATTTGGCCCTGACCGCATTGTTGGCTTTTCACCAATCCCAGCGATGTCGATGGTGTCTTATGCATCAGGCGCCCGTTATTTATCCCTCATCGGTGGGGCTTGTCTGAGCTTCTACGATTGGTATTGCGACTTACCGCCTGCATCCCCAATGACGTGGGGCGAGCAAACGGACGTGCCTGAATCCGCGGACTGGTATAACTCATCCTACATTATTGCTTGGGGCTCGAACGTCCCGCAAACCCGTACGCCAGATGCCCACTTCTTTGCTGAAGTCCGCTACAAAGGGACAAAAACGGTTGCTGTCACGCCAGATTACGCAGAAATCACCAAATTCTGTGACCATTGGCTGAACCCAAAACAAGGGACAGACAGTGCGATGGCGATGGCGATGGGGCATGTCATCCTCAATGAGTTCCACGTCAAACGTGAAGCAGAATATTTCCGTGAATATGTTCGCACCTATACCGATATGCCGATGTTGGTGATGCTCGATAAACACGAAAATGGTGCTTATGTTGCTGGTCGCATGCTGCGCGCTTCGGATCTGGTTGATTCTTTAGGCGAAGAGAAAAATGCCGAATGGAAAACTATCGCGATTGATGAAGAAACTGGGGCACTGTGTGCGCCTCAAGGTTCGATGGGATTCCGTTGGGATGACAGCCAAAAATGGAACTTAGAACCGCGTGCAGGGCAAGATGCGCACCAGATCAAAATGCAACTCAGCCTTGCGGACTCGCACGATGAATTTGTTGAGGTTGGTTTCCCATACTTTGGTGGCTTAGAAAGCGAGCATTTCCAAAGTGTTGAACTGAAAGACGTCTTACTGCATAAATTACCTGCGAAACGTATTCAGCTTGCTGATGGCAGCGAGTCACTGGTCACTAGCGTGTATGATTTGATGCTCGCTAACTACGGCATTGACCGTGGTTTCGGTGATGAAAACTGTGCTGTTGATTACGATGATATGAAAGCGTATTCCCCTGCATGGGCTGAAAAAGTCACTGGGGTGAGCCGCCAAGATATCATTCGTATCGCCCGTGAATTTGCGGATACCGCAGAGAAAACGCACGGTCGCGCCATGGTAATTGTCGGGGCAGGTATCAACCATTGGTACCACATGGACATGACTTACCGCGCCATTATCAACATGCTGATTTTCTGCGGCTGCGTGGGTCAAAGTGGCGGCGGTTGGTCACACTATGTTGGGCAAGAAAAATTGCGTCCACAAACAGGTTGGATGCCACTGGCTTTTGGCCTCGATTGGCAGCGCCCACCACGTCACATGAACAGCACATCGTTCTTCTATAACCACTCTAGCCAATGGCGTTATGAAACCGTAGGGACGGAAGAGTTACTTTCACCTTTAGCGGATAAAAAAGCATTTAGCGGCAGCTTAGTGGACATGAACGTGCGTGCCGAAAGAATGGGGTGGTTGCCATCAGCACCGCAGTTAAGTGTTAACCCAATTAATATTGCTAAACAGGCACAAGACGCGGGGCTTTCCCCAGTGGATTACACGGTTAAGCAATTGAAAGACGGTAATATTCGTTTTGCAGCAGAACAGCCAGATGACCCGCAAAACTTCCCACGTAACCTGTTTATTTGGCGCTCAAACTTATTGGGTTCCGCAGGGAAAGGCCATGAATATTTATTGAAGTATTTGCTGGGTACTGAAAATGGTATTCAAGGCAAAGACTTAGGTCAACAAGGTGGCGTGAAACCGGAAGAGGTGGAATGGCAAGATACAGCGGCACAAGGGAAAGTGGACTTAGTAGTGACTCTCGATTTCAGAATGTCGAGCACCTGCCTGTTCTCAGACGTTATTTTACCGACAGCCACTTGGTATGAAAAAGACGATATGAATACCTCGGATATGCATCCGTTTATTCACCCATTGTCAGCCGCAGTCGACCCTGCTTGGGAGTCGAAAAGTGACTGGGAAATCTACAAAGGTATTGCCAAAGCTTTCTCCGACGTCAGTGTCGGTCACTTAGGCAAAGAAACCGATGTCGTCACACTGCCTATCCAGCACGATAGTAAAGCCGAAATGGCGCAACCTTTTGATGTGAGAGATTGGAAAAAAGGCGAATGTGACCTGATCCCCGGAAAAACGGCACCGCACATTATTTGTGTTGAACGTGACTACCCCAATACTTACGCGCGTTTTACCTCCCTTGGCCCATTAATGGACAAATTAGGGAACGGCGGGAAAGGTATTAGTTGGAATACACAAGATGAAATTGATTTCCTGAAAAAACTGAACAAAACCCAGCCAGAAGGGGCTAATGCAGGGCGTCCTAAAATTGACACCGCCATTGATGCAGCTGAGGTGATTTTAACCTTAGCCCCTGAAACGAATGGGCAAGTGGCCGTGAAAGCGTGGGATGCATTAAGTAAGGTTACAGGGCGTGACCATACGCATTTAGCACGCTACAAAGAAGATGAGAAAATTCGCTTCCGCGATATTGTGGCACAACCGCGTAAGATCATTTCCAGCCCAACGTGGTCAGGTTTAGAAGATGAGCATGTTTCTTACAACGCTTGTTATACCAACGTTCATGAGATGATCCCGTGGCGTACACTCAGTGGCCGTCAGCAGTTATATCAAGACCATGAATGGATGCGTGCTTTCGGTGAAAGCCTTGTGGTATATCGCCCGCCAATCGATACGCGTGCGGCTCAGCCATTAATGGGGAAAAAATCCAACGGTTACCCTGAAAAAGCGCTGAATTTCCTGACGCCACACCAAAAATGGGGCATTCACTCCACTTATAGTGACAACTTATTGATGTTGACGCTCGGTCGTGGTGGCCCTGTGGTTTGGCTCAGTGAGGACGATGCCCGCGAGTTAGGTATTGAAGATAACGATTGGGTTGAAGCGTTTAACAGCAATGGGGCATTGACGGCAAAAGCGATCGTCAGTCAGCGGATCCCTGATGGCATGATCATGATGTACCACGCGCAAGAGCGGTTGATCAATTTGCCGGGGTCAGAAATTACGGCGCAACGTGGGGGGATCCATAACTCCGTAACGCGTGTTTGCCCGAAACCGACCCATATGATTGGTGGTTACGCCCATCTGGCTTATAGCTTCAATTACTACGGAACCGTGGGTTCTAACCGTGATGAGTTTGTGGTTGTTCGCAAAATGAAACAGGTCGACTGGCTGGATGGGGAAAACGATGCCTATCAGCAGACCCTGAGCGGAAAGGAGAAAGCATAATGAAAATTCGTTCTCAAGTCGGCATGGTGCTAAACCTCGATAAATGTATTGGTTGCCACACGTGCTCAGTGACCTGTAAAAATGTTTGGACCAGTCGCGAAGGCGTTGAATACGCATGGTTTAATAACGTCGAAACTAAACCAGGTATCGGCTACCCCCATCACTGGGAAGATCAGGATAAATGGAAGGGTGGCTGGATCCGTACCATTAAAGGCAAGCTAGTTCCACGCATGGGGAACAAAGTCGGCGTACTGTCTAAAATCTTTGCTAACCCTGATGTACCTGCTTTGGATGATTATTATGAGCCATTTAATTATGACTATGGTCATTTAAAAAATGCCAAAGAAGGCAAACATGTTCCGACTGCGCGTCCACGGTCGTTGATCACCGGCGAACGGATGAGCAACGTGAAAATGGGGCCTAACTGGGAAGATGACCTCGGTGGCGAATTTGCGAAGCGTGCCGCAGATAAAAACTTTGAGCACATCCAAAAAGAGATGTACGGCCAGTTTGAAAATACATTCATGATGTATTTACCACGCCTGTGTGAACATTGTTTGAACCCTGCGTGTGTCGCAACGTGCCCAAGTGGTGCGATTTACAAACGCTCTGAAGACGGTATCGTCCTGATTGACCAAGATAAATGCCGTGGATGGCGTATGTGCTTAACAGGCTGCCCGTACAAAAAAATCTACTTTAACTGGAAAAGCGGTAAGTCAGAAAAATGTATTTTCTGTTACCCACGGATTGAATCTGGCATGCCAACAGTTTGCTCGGAAACCTGTGTTGGGCGTATTCGTTATTTAGGTGTGTTGTTGTATGACGCCGATAAAATTGAATCGGCGGCGAGTGTGGAAAAAGAAACAGATCTGTACCAAAGCCAGCTCGATGTATTCCTTGATCCACACGACCCTAAAGTGATTGAAGAGGCGCAAAAACAGGGGATCCCATTAAGTGTGATCGATGCTGCCCAGAAATCACCAGTGTATAAAATGGCGATGGAATGGAAGCTAGCGCTGCCGCTGCACCCTGAATATCGCACATTACCGATGGTGTGGTATGTGCCACCTTTGTCACCTATTCAATCTGTCGCTGATTCGGGTTTATTGGCAAACAATGGCGTATTGCCTGATGTGGAAAGCTTGCGTATTCCAGTGCAGTACCTCGCCAATTTATTAACCGCTGGGGATACGGAACCTGTGCTGTTAGCACTAAAACGCATGCTAGCGATGCGTCATTATAAACGTGCTGAAACCGTAGAAAACCAGTGTGATACCAGTGCGTTAGAGCAAGTGGGGTTAACGGAATCACAAGCACAAGAAATGTACCGTTACTTAGCGATTGCTAACTATGAAGACCGTTTTGTGATCCCATCCAGCCACCGTGAATTAGCGCGTGAAGCGTTCCCAGAAGCCAAAGCTTGTGGCTTTAGTTTTGGCGATGGCTGCCATGGTAGCGATAGCAAAACCAACCTGTTTAATAGCAGACGTATTGATGCCATTGATGTAACACCAAAAACGGCGCAGGAGAACACACTATGATGACGTTAAGAGTGATTTCTCGGTTGTTAGAGTACCCTTCAGAGGCGCTTTGGCAGCACCGTGATGAGTTAATCGAGGCGTTAGAGCAGGCGGATGAATTACCCGTGACCCGTGCGGTTCAACTGATGATGTTTGTGCGTGAATACCTCAATGAAAACTTGCTGGATATGCAGGCGCAATATTGTGAGCTGTTTGATAGAGGACGCGCGACATCGTTGCTGTTATTCGAACATGTTCATGGGGAATCCCGCGACCGCGGCCAAGCGATGGTCGATTTAATGGGGCAGTACCAGCAACATGGCTTGCAAATCGATTGCAAAGAGCTGCCCGACCATTTGCCCATTTACTTGGAGTATCTCACTGTTTTACCACCACAAGAAACGGTGGGGGGCTTACACGATATCGCGCCAATCTTAGCGTTATTAGGGGAACGATTAAAACAGCGTGAAAGCCGCTTTGCGAGCTTGTTTGAGATATTGCTTGAGTTATCCAATAGCGAAATTGCCACTGAGCAACTTAGCGAAAAAGTGGCATCAGAAGCGCGGGATGACACGCCTCAAGCCCTTGATGCGGTGTGGGAAGAGGAACAAGTGAAGTTTTTTGCGGATGAGAAAACCTGCGGTGGAGAAGTCACCGCACATCAACACCGTTTTGCTAATGCCGTCACGCCACAATACTTGGATCTCGGCACAAGCAGCCATGTAGGAGTGCAAAAATGAATTTTCTCAATCAATTCTTCTTCGACATCTACCCATATATTGCGGGCACTGTGTTTATTGTCGGCAGTTGGTTGCGCTATGACTACGGCCAATACACATGGCGTGCGGGTTCAAGCCAAATGTTAGATAAAAAGAATATGCGTCTGGCATCCAATTTATTCCATTTGGGGATTATTGGGATTTTTGTCGGCCATTTTTTGGGTATGTTAACACCACATTGGATGTATGAATCTTTCCTGCCAATGCATATCAAGCAGTTGATGGCGATGATTGGGGGCGGTTCCGCGGGGGTGATGATGTTAATTGGTGGCGCGATGTTATTGAAACGCCGACTGACTAACCCACGTATTCGCGCCACATCTTCCTTTGGTGACATCATGATTATGGTGTTGCTGGTGGTGCAAGTGTGTTTAGGGCTACTCACTATTCCATTCTCTGCGCAGCATATGGATGGCAGCGAAATGTTGAAATTAGTGGGGTGGGCACAGTCTGTGGTGACATTCCATTGGGGCGCATCGAATTATCTTGAAGGCGTTGGCATCGTGTTCAAGTTACACATCGTGTTGGGGATGACGATATTTTTACTCTTCCCATTCTGCCGTTTAGTGCACATTTGGAGTGCACCTATCGAATACCTAAGTCGTCGGTATCAGTTGGTGAGAAATCGCCACTAAGTTCGGGTTTCACAGGGAAGTGAGCCAGTACATTGCTCTTGTGTAATTGATTCTTGTGTAAACAACAAATATGGCTATTTTGGCACCCCATCTAACATGTTAGATGGGGTTTTTTTGTGTTTATTTGCTGACGGCGGGTTCGATATAGCCAAGGCGGCGAGAAATAAGCAAACAAACATGGGCAAGTTCATCATTGACCCTGTCTATTTTGGGCAACATACGGTGTGTCGGGCCTGCAACGCTGATAGCCCCAACAATATTCCCAGTATAGTTAAATATTGGCCTTGCAACACATGTTAGCCCTTCTTCGTTTTCTTCATCATCTAAAGAAAAGCCTTTCAAACGAATATCGGCCAACAATTCATACAGCTTCATTCTATCGACAACGGTTTTTTCCGTGAATTTTACTAGCGGTTTATCTAGAACCTCATCAATTTCTTCCAAAGGCTGGAACGCTAAAAGCGCTTTCCCAATCCCTGTGCAGTAGGCGGGTAGCCTTGCCCCTAATTTTGCAGTTGTTTGAATCGATAGGGTGCCTTCGCTTTTATACAGATACACCACATGCCCACTGTTATAGACTCCCAAAAAGCAGGTTTCGAATGTTGAGCTCGATAGTGTTTTTAAGTAAGGGATTGAAACTTCAACTAAATTAACATTCATTAAGCCTTTAATTCCAAGTTCAAGGCTTTTTAAATCAAGGTTGTAACGCTCTGTAAGGTGATCGATGCTGACATATTGGCGTTCTTTTAACGTCTCTAATATCCGAAACGCCGTTGTTTTGGCGATCCCTGTGTTTTTCACCAATTCTGCCAATGAAATTCCATCGGAATGATTACTTATTTCTTCAAGGATGGTCAGTACTCTATCGATGTTTGATGAGTTTGCTTGGCTGTCTTTCGTCATTGTTGGCTCCTTACATGCGCTGGGGTCATTGTACGCATAATTTCATGTGAATTAAACGTCGTTCCATTTTCTCCTTACACTCACCATTTTTGTGCGTAAAAACAGGTGATTTGTAATTAATTGATAAATCTTGCCTTTACGTTATTGATTGTGATCTCGATCGTCATTTGCATAAAAACGGAACGACATTCCTATATTTTAATGTATGTTGTTTAAAAAGGAACAGCGTTCCATTATTTTAAAGGGATAAATATGTTGATAGTGACCATTGATACAGGGACAACAAATACCCGCGTGAGAGCATGGCGAAACAATACGGTTGTGGGGGAGCTGAGCGCGGAAGTCGGGATTCGGGATTGTGCGAAAAATGGAAGTAATGCGCGTTTAATTCAATCAATAAAAACGCTTTTGGCACAGCTTTTGGCAAAATTTAGTGATGAAGAAAGGGCAAATTATCGCTTAGTCGCGTCGGGTATGATTACTTCAGAAATTGGGTTATGCCATTTGCCCCATGAAGTCACGCCTGTTTCGATGAAACAGCTCGCACAAAAGGTTAGCGCGTGTGTGATAAGCGAAATTAGCGAAAAACCCATTATTTTTATACCAGGAATTAAAAATCAAACCACGGAGTTAACGTTTGATTCCATTGAAAGTATGGATGTAATGCGTGGTGAAGAAGCTGAGATCTTCGGTATCTTAGCGCAGCAGCCAGATTTAGGTGCTTCGTTGGTTATCTTACCAGGTTCGCATTCAAAGTTTGTTCGCATTGATGACAATAAAAATGTGATTGCACTGGCAACCACGATGGCCGGCGAAATCTTCGATACGCTGACGCATCAAACGATACTCGCCAGCTCATTAGAGCACCAGTTTGCTGAGCAAATTGACGATGAATATTTACTTAAAGGCGCCACATTAAGCCAGCAAGTGGGGATCGCGAGAAGTTGTTTTTCAGTCAGATTATTAGACCTTTTCACTGAGGCCACACTTGACCAAAAATCGAGTTTTTTATTAGGCGCGATTTTAGCATCAGATTTGCTTGCGATAAAAAACAGCCAAGCCTTATGTGTGACTAACGATATAAAAATTGTGATTAGTGGAAAACCTATCTTAGCGAATGCGCTTCAATTATTAATTAAAAACGATAGCTATTTCACGGGTGAAATCAGCGTATTAAAAGATAAAAAGGAACAGCCATATTCTGGGTTAGGAGCAATTTCAATATTAAACCTCACAGAATATAGATAAACATTTTTAATAATTTGTTATTAGGTGATTGTATGAATCTTGAAAATGAAATTCCTTTAATTGCAATATTGCGTGGAATTAAACCCGAAGAAGTTTTAGATCATGTTTCAATATTGGCTGAGGAAGGTTTTAAATATATAGAAATTCCATTGAATTCCCCTGAATGGGAAAAAAGTATTCCATTGGCTATTCAACATCATGGAAACCAATTAAAAATAGGCGCAGGAACCGTCTTGAATCAACAAAATGTTGAAAAATTAGCGGCAATGAACGCAAAGATTATTGTTACGCCGAATATTAATGTTTCGGTGATCAAATCATCTTTAGCAAACAAGATGGAAATATACCCAGGTTGTGCAACAGCCACTGAGGCATTTACAGCGATTGATGCAGGTGCCTGTAACTTAAAAATATTTCCAACCGCACCGCTAGGAGTTAACTACGTTAAGTCACTGATGTCAGTGATCCCTAAAGAGATAGCTATTTATGCCGTTGGTGGCGTGACGCCACAAAACTTACACGAGTACCTAAGCATTGGCTGTTATGGCGCAGGGCTTGGGAATGACCTTTACCGAGTAGGCCAAACACCAGAGAAAACCAGAGAAAACGCGAAAGCATTTATATCTGCATATATCGCATTTAAAAATCAAAATTATTAAGTTAAAAGAGATATTAAAATGAAATTCGATTATGTTTTTAAAAATGCCACTGTTATTGATGGCAGTGGGAAAAGTGAATTTATCAGCGATGTGGCAATAAAAGATGACCGCATTATTAAAATCGCTGAAAATATTAACGAAGAATCTGAAAAAATAATTGATTGTACAGGATTGATTTTATCTCCAGGGTTTATTGATGTTCATACACATGATGATTTAATTGTCATAGATAAACCTGAATATATTGAAAAAACATCACAGGGTGTTACCACCATTATTGTTGGTAACTGTGGAATTAGTGCAGCATGCGCTACGTTAAAAAATGAAGTACCTGACCCAATTAATTTGCTGGGAGAATTAAATGAATTTAATTTCTCCGATTTAGCCAGTTATAAACAAAAAATTAATGAAATCGCGCCAACCGTCAATGTGGCGACATTGATTGGCCATACCACATTAAGAAATAACTGTGTTTCGGATTTATTAAAACCTGCGACCCAGAGCAATATCGAGCAGATGAAACAAGTTTTAGAATCTGCGTTAAACGAGGGGGCTTTAGGGTTAAGCACAGGGCTGTCTTACGGTAATGCCATCAATTCATCCACAGAAGAAATCTGTGAGCTGGCTGAATTATTGGCAGAGCATCAGGGCATTTACACTACACACATGCGCACCGAATATGACGGAATAATTGATGCAATGCATGAAGCTTTTCATATTGGCCGTCATGCAAAAGTTCCGGTGCAAATTTCTCACCACAAGTGTGCTGGGGCGAAAAACTGGGGACGCACTAAAGAGACTCTTGCGCTAATCGAAAAATATCAAGCAATGCAAGATATTAATTGTGATTGTTACCCTTATAGAGCGGGCTCTTCCAATTTAGATATCACTCAAGTCACTGAGGATTATGACATTTTAGTGACTTGGTCAACGCCATTCCCTGATGTTGCAGGTAAAACACTGAAAGATATCGCTGCGATGTGGAATATCGATATTTACCAAGTGGCGGAAAAAATTGTTCCTGCGGGGGCTATTTATTTTCAAATGCATGAAGACGATGTTCGCCGCGTATTGCAGCACCCAAGCAGCATGGTGGGTTCCGATGGCTTACCTCGTGACCCTAATCCACACCCACGTTTATGGGGCACCTTTCCACGCGTTATTAGCCACTACAGCCGTGATGAAAAACTGTTCCCAATGACCACCGCGATTTACAAAATGACGGGCATGTCGGCTCAGCGTTTTTCGTTGAAGGATAGAGGGCTTATCCAAGAAAACTTTTTTGCAGACATCGTCTTATTTGACCCAATAAAAATCAATGAAACCTCGACGTTCCAAGATCCAAAGCAGAAAGCAGATGGCATTGAATATGTTTTTGTTAATGGTGTTCTGACCTATACCGCAAAAGAAATGACTGGGGATAGAGCAGGTAAATTCTTAGAAAGAAATAAATAAAAGAGAGAAATAATAATGATTAAACGATTTGGCGTTGAAGGTTCAAAAGGGACTGGTGGGCAATCATTACCTTTTTCAAAAGCTGTGCTGGCTGACGGCTGGTTATATGTATCAGGGCAAACACCGATGGTTGATGGCGAAGTGATTGATGGCGGCATCATTGCACAATCAAAACTAGCTATCGAAAACTGTTTAAACATCATGAAGGACGCGGGATTTGAGCGCCAAGATATTGTGCATATGAAAGTGGTTTTGAGTGATGCTCGATACTTTCAGTCCTTTAATAAAGTGTTTCAGCAATTCTTTGCGGAGCATCCACCAGCAAGAGTCTGTTTTGTCGCAGACCTTGTGGTTGATTGCATGGTTGAAGTGGACATCACCTGCTTTAACAGCAAGTTCAAATCTTAATCGCTGAGACGATAGGGGGCTATTATGGAACATAATAATTTCTTAATGTGGTTTTTACTGTATGCGTTCGTCATGATGTTCATTGGATGGTATGTGACGAGGCATCAAAAGACGGGTGAAGACTTCATTCTTGGTGGCCGAAAATTACCGATGTTACTCACCTTAGGGTCGACTGTCGGAACGATGGTGGGAACAGGGTCTAGTATTGGTGCGGTGAGTTTCGGTTATTCGAATGGTTGGGCCGGTATGTTATATGGTATCGGTGGAGCGACAGGGATCTTACTCACCGCGTGGTTATTTGCGCCCGTGAGAAACTATCGCTTTATGACAATGAGTGAGGAAATTTGTTACTACACAGGTGGGAGCCGCTTAGTTAAAAACCTAGTTGCGATATTAATTTTCTTAGCATCAATTGGTTGGTTAGGTGCGCACATTCTTGGTGGCGGTTTATACTTGGCATGGGCTGCAGACATTGATATCACGGTTGCGAAGATCATTATTGCTGTTGGGTTTGTATTTTATGTAGGTATTGGCGGTTATAAAGCCGTGTCATGGATTGATACCTTACAATCTATCGTCTTATTCCTTGGGTTTATTATTCTTGCAGTTGCCTCAGTGAGCTATGTAGGTGGATGGGATGTTGTGGTGCAAAATACAGATCCGAAAGCGTTTACTGTTTTTGGGATTGGTAAGCTTGGTATGCTACCTGCAATCTCACTGGCTATCGTGATTGGCATCGGTGTATTGGCGACCCCTTCATATCGCCAGCGTATTTATTCAGCGGCATCGACAAAAGCGATTCGTCAATCATTCATTATTACTGGCGTCTTGTATATGGGGTTCTCGTTCTTGCCTGCCATTATCGGTATGGCAACTCATGTGATGGAGCCTAATCTAGAAAATAGCAGCTTTGCATTCTTATATGCGACCAATGCATTACCGCATGTACTGGCAATGGTAGTATTGATTGCAGGTATGTCCGCCAATATGTCATCAGGTAGTTCAGATGCCATCGCAGGTGTTTCAATAATCTTACGTGATATCTATACGATGGTGACAGGGAAAATGCCTCCACCAGAGAAAGCCATTAACTTATCTCGGATCTTCTTACTTGGCGTTATCTTGCTTGCACTGGTATTCGCATTAACCTCAAATGACATTATTGGCTATATCACTAAAATGATTTCAATGATTATGTCAGGTCTCTGCGTCACGGTGTTATTAGGTAAATTCTGGCATCGCTTTAACTGGCAAGGTTGTATTGCAGCGCTGGTAGCAGGAAGTTCAACATCGTTAACGATTATCTTATCACCAGAATGGTCAGCAAAATTAGGTAACCCAGTAATCCCTGCATTATTGATTAGCTTGGTTTGTGCGGTGGTTGTGACCTTAGTGACACCAAAAAATAAACTCAGCCGTGAAGAAGTTTTAGAAAACATTACTCACGAAAGAGAAAACACTGCGAAAAGTAAATAAATTTTCAAATTGAGAGATGCAAATGACTAAACATAATTTTCTCGAAGCGATAAAGCATAAGTCGACGAAGTTGCCTAATTCAGAGAATTTGCCAATAAATATTCTTCACGAAGATGTGTGTTTACCCGCTGTTGTCGTGAAACAGCGTGAGTTAGAGAATAATATTGCATGGATGCAATCTTATGCGAATACTGCCAATGTGTCGTTATCACCCCACGGTAAAACGACGATGACCCCTACGATTTTTAAACGCCAAATCGAACACGGCGCTTGGGGCTTAAGTGTTGGAACGGTTTATCAAGCAAAAGTGGCAATTGAATCAGGTATTAAGAATATCGTTATTGCTAATCAGGTTGTTGGTAAAACCAATATTAAGTTACTTGCGGAGCTGGTTAAACTCCATCAGGCTAATTTGTATTGTTGTGTAGATAGTATTGAAAATGCGAAACAACTTGCCGAGGTTTTTTCCCGCGAAAACCAAAGATTGAATATTTTGATTGAGCTGGGGGTGAATGGTGGGCGTTGTGGTTGCCGCACAGAAGGTGAGGCTCTGTTGCTAGCTGAAGAATTAAAAGCATTACCCTCTTTAGTCATTGCTGGAATTGAATTTTATGAAGGTGTTATTCATAGCGATGATGCAGAAAAAGACATTAATGAGGTACAGCAATTCTTACAGCGAATTTTAGTGACGAGCCAAAAACTCGATAGCTTGGGGGCGTTTGATAGGTGTCAGGATGAGGTACTACTCACAGGGGCGGGTTCTGTTTGGTATGACCTTGTGAGTAAAAAAGTGGCTGATTTTACCTTTTCAAAGCCTTTTCGTTTTGTTATTCGCCCTGGTTGTTATATTACACATGACCATGGCATTTATGATGAGGCTCAACAAGCCCTCAAAGCGAGGGACAGTATCGCTTGCCAGTTAGAGGGGGACTTGATGCCTGCAATGGAAATTGTTGCATTAGTGCAGTCAGTTCCTGAAAAAGGACGGGCAATTGTTAATTTTGGTAAAAGAGACGTCGCATTTGATGCTGGGTTGCCCCAACCGATAGCACACTATCGTGATAGTAAACGGCTTTCTTTTCAACGAGGGAACGCAAATACAACAGGTTTAATGGATCAACATGCCATTTTATCTTTTGATGAAAGTTGCCGTTTTCAAGTAGGAGACATCTTAGTCTTTGGGACTTCGCATCCTTGTATTACTTTCGATAAGTGGAAAGTCATTTATCTGATTGATGATGAATACACAGTGCTAGAAGAGATGCCTACATATTTCTAAACGATATTTTTCCAATGAATTAAAATCAGCCACATTTTAAGTGGCTGATTTTTTAATCATTGCACTAAGGTCTTTTTTGTAACCCATCAGCAACCACAAATTCAGCTTCAGTACAGGCTTTGATGGTTTCAATATCTGTATCTGCTGCATGTTCAACTAAAGTCAGCTGTCCATCAATAAAGCGAAAAACAGCTAACTCAGTGACAATTGTGGTAACACATTTTTCGGCGGTCAGGGGGAATTGACATTGGCGTACAATTTTCGCTTTACCAGCGTTAGTACAATGCTCCATTGCAACAATCACATTTTTCGTTCCTACGACAAGATCCATTGCACCTCCCATACCCGGCTTCATTTTTTCTGGGATCATCCAATTGGCAAAATTACCCTGTTGGTCGACTTCAAGGCCGCCTAGTATACATGCGTCAAGGTGCCCTCCTCGAATTAAGGCAAAGGAAAATGCACTATCAAAGGTCATCCCACCTTTAATAATGGAACAAGGCTGTCCAACCGCGTTACTTAAATCAGGATATAAAATGGTAGAGTCGTCATAACAAAGACCAAGAATGCCATTTTCAGAGTGAAATAAAACATCAACATTATGGGGAAGATATTGCAGGACAAGTGTAGGTATCCCGGCACCAAGGTTAACAACATCTCCATCATGAAGTTCTCGTGCTACTCGGCGAGCAATTCGGTTTTTTATCTCCATTATTGTTCTCCTTGGAATAAGCCTGTGACTAATAGGCCAGGGGTCATAATCGAGTCAGGATGAAGCTCACCCACATTCACCAGTTGCTTGACCTCAGCTAAAACAGTATTCGCTGCTAACGCGATGAGGGGATTGAAATTGCGAGAAGCTAAGTGGTATGAAAGGTTACCTGCTTTATCACCTTTATCAGCATGAATGATGGCTAAATCTGCTCGTAAGGGAAGTTCAAGTAGATAGTCTTTATCTTCAATTTTAAAGTGCTGTTTTCCTTTTGCAACGAGTGTTCCAACACCTGTTGGCGTTAAAAAACCGCCTAAGCCAGCTCCGCCACAGCGAATACGCTCTATTAAGGTGCCCTGTGGAATAAACTCTGCCATCAGTTCTCCAGAACGAATTTGCTTCGCTGCTTCTGGTAATAGCCCTATATGAGAGCAAATAATTCGTTTAACTCGTTTTGCTTCGATTAAGCGTGCAATCCCCGTATTGGGCAAACTGGAATCACTACCGATAAGTGTTAGGTTTTTTATACCAGACTCTAAGATAAGTGAAACAAGAGAGGGAGGGCAGCCTTGTCCCATAAAGCCGCCATACATGACACTGATACCATCAGTTAAATAGTCCATTATGGCGTTCTTTTCGATGATTTTGTGTTTCATTCGCTACTTCCATATCAAGAAAGGTACTTTAAGATACTGGAGGTATTTCAGTTCCTACCTACACAGATGCTGGCAGGTTTTGATATTTTGTAGTTATTCATTGATAAATTCAGTATATGTATTAGGTGTTTATTATACAGGTAGTGAATTGCTTTGACCTAAATCAAGGGGGGGGAGGGTGAACTTAAAAAGATGACTTGAAGTTAATAGCCATTAATATGAGGATGATAATGAACAATTGAATCTTTATAATTAAGTAAATTCTCCTAGTTGTAGGGGTGATAATCATGCTGGATATTTCAATAGTGTAATTAGTGAATTCCATTTAATAATCACTACTCTAAATAGGTGTTTTTCATTAATAATAAGAAAGAAAGAGCGGTAATATAATTTTACATACCTTAAGTATACTGATTTTTCATTGTCATGTGTATTTTTACAAAACGATCTTTTATAAATTAAGTGTGGCATGTACTTTATTTTTAATATAGAAAATTACAAAAAAACATTAAATGAAAAGTTTTGAAATAACTTTTGCTATTTTGTTATACTCTTATTGATTATTATCATGTGTTTTCTTTGATGGTTTATTGTGTTTTTGTTTTGTTTTTACAATATATTTCTGTTTGTGATTAGTTATTGGTAGCCGTTATTGTATCTAAGCCATCATTCCTTTTTTTAGAGTTGTTTTTATTTTAACTCACTGTAATTTATATGTTTATTTTATTTTTTTATTCCGTTGATATGTAACAAAAAGTAAAATAAGAAATATTATGACATTGTTTAAATATATAAATTGAGATATTTCTTATTAAATAAATGGGTTAATATTTTTTTAATTAATTGTACTTAATCTTGAAATATAAAATCTTTAAATTCATTTTTTTTCACTAATAGAAACCCGTTTTATGAGTATAAAAAACTTTATTATTATTGAATGATGTTATTTTGTGGTTTTTTATTGAAAATATAGCATTTGTATTGAGGTTTATTTGTCTGTTTATCCTGTAATAGAGTATTTGTCGATAAGGTTTTTGGGGTTATTATATATAATTCACTAACTTACGTAATGAGAGTTTAATTATTGCTGTGATTTGACATAATTAAATTGAGATATAATAATGGCTCCGCATTGATACACTATTTAATTATCTGGTTTATTGACGGAGTTTGATAAATAGGAAAGGTTATAGTATCAATCCTTAATGTTTACTAACCAAACATAGTTTAAGAAAAAATTAAAATAATCAGATTAATAATAACTCGTTATTTTAATTTGTGTTGTCTTTTTATCTAATGGAAATGTATAAAATGAAATTAAATAAACTTGCTTTAGTATTAGGTTTTGGTCTGGCTGTTGCTGCTGGCTCTGCTTCTGCAAACCAAGGAACAGGTACTGTAACATTCCAAGGTAGCATCATTGATGCACCATGTTCTATCAAAGACACTGACTTAAGTGGCGCAAAAGCAGTACAAATCGGCGCTATCTCAACTGTCCTGTTAAACGCAGGTAAATCAAGTGTTCCACGTAACTTTGATATCGAACTGGAAGGTTGTGATATCACAACTCTGAAATCTGTAAACACAACTTTCACTGGTGCTCCAAGCGCAATCAAAGCGGGTTCATTAGCAATCAATGGTACTGCTAAAAACGCAGCTATCGTGATTACTGACCGTGGTGGCAACCAAATCAAACTGGGTGACAAATCAGCTGACCAAATGTTAGTTGCTGGTAATAACACACTGCGTTTCTCTGCTTACCTGCAAGGTGATGCAGCTAATGCAGCTGTACCAGGTGACTTCGATGCAATTGCAACATTTGCTCTAAGCTACCAGTAATTGGTATCGCCCGTACAAGGATGTATGGGCACTAATTTTAATGAGTTGAAACTAATTATTAAGTCAAAACTAACCATTAAGCTGAAATGGAGTCACTATGAATCACTTTGGCATAATTGTCATGGTGCTTTCAGGGATAATATTTGCCCCAACTGTTAGTGCGCAAAATCAAATTTCTCGAGCGTCGGGACCTATAGATGGAAGAGTAAGCATGGGTGGGTCAATTATTGAAACCCCTTGTGCAATCGATGCAGATAGTCGAGATCAATCAGTTAGTATAACTACTGTGCCTATTAGTCAGATAATACAAGATAGAGAAAGCCCGACTCGTGACTTTTCTATCCGTCTTATCAATTGTGTCTTAACACCGGCAACTCCTGGAAAACCTAATTGGCAATTTTTCAATATTACATTTGATGGTCCAACTGATGGCCGCAATTTTGATGTTTTCGGACATGCAAATGGATTATCAGTAAAAATCACTGATTCTAATGGAAATGTTGCAATACCTGGTAAAGCGATGCCTGACTTACCGATTAAAGTTGGCTCGAACACGCTAAATTATAACGTTCGTGTTGTATCTAATAATAAACGTTTAAAACCAGGGAATTATCAGACCACTATCCGTTTCAAGATGGATTATTACTGAGTTATTACTAAGGGACTATTATGGCTCTGTCATTAAAAAGTAAAAATAAAGTATCTAATAACTCAGTAAGCTATTTTTTGACACCTGTTGCTACTATGGTGTTTTTTGCGATTGCTCATATTAATTTCGCTAATGCGAATAATGATAGTATTGAGTTTAACACTGATATTTTAGACCTTCAGGATAAAAGCAATATTTCCTTAAGTGAATTCTCTCGCGCTGGATATGTGATGCCGGGGAAATACCCATTTAAGATCAATTTAAATAACCGTGATCTTGCGGATATTTACGACGTTGAGTATATGCCAATTGCTGGTGATGAAAGTATGACTGAACCATGCTTAACACCAGAAATTGTTGATCATATTTCATTACGTAGTGAATGGAAAAAGAATGTTGAATTTGCTCATAACGGACAATGCTTAAATATAGAAAGCATCCCTGGAATGACAGTAAATGGCTCTTTACCAAAAGAAACAATTTCTATTACTGTCCCACAAGCGTATGTCGAATTTACTTCTGACAACTGGGATCCTCCATCTCGATGGGATGAAGGGGTACCAGCCCTAATTTTTGACTATAACTTGAATGCTAACGTTAAAAGACCGACCGATTCTGCTAACTCACACTCGTTGACAGGTAATGGGACAACAGGTTTTAACCTAGGTGCATGGCGTGTCCGTGCCGATTGGCAAGCAAGTTATAATCGCATTAATGGGCAATCTACGGATAAAAATTGGGATTGGAGCCAATATTACGCTTACCGAGCGGTAAAAGAACTTAACGCAAAGCTAACAATGGGTGAGCAATTTTTGCGTTCCGGATTGTTTGATTCTTTCCGTTATATGGGGGCTAGCTTAATTTCTGATGAAAGGATGCTGCCACCAAATCTACGTGGATACGCTCCTGAAGTCACTGGGGTGGCAAAAACAAATGCGAAAGTGACTGTATCACAGCAAGGACGAGTGCTGTATGAAACTCAAGTTGCTCCAGGGCCTTTTCGTATTCAAGATTTAAGTGATGCGGTTAGCGGCAAACTTGATGTTCGTGTAGAAGAACAAGATGGTTCTGTACAAGAATTCCAAATGAATACGGCCTCAATACCGTATTTGACTCGACCTGGCTCAGTGTTATTTAAAATCGCGGGTGGTCGTCCCAACAATATGGATCACAAAACTGAAGGGCAAGGGTTTGTCACGGGTGAATTCAGTTGGGGGGTTTCCAATGGTTGGTCATTATTTGGTGGTGCACTTGGTGCAGGCGACTATAACGCCTTATCACTAGGTATTGGTCGAGATTTGCTGGCTTTTGGTGCAATTTCTTTTGATGTCACTGAATCACGAGCAAAACTGAAAACGGAAGACAAAATTTATTCTGGGGCTTCATATCGACTGAGCTATTCAAAACGTTTCGAAGAGTATGACAGCCAGGTAACGTTCGCTGGGTATCGATTCTCTGAACGCGACTTTATGAGTATGAACCAATACTTAGACCGCCGTTATAGAGGCGTCACGTTCGATAATAGTAAAGAGCTGTATACCATTACGTTTAATAAATACTTTACTACGGCAGATTTAACGGCATACCTCAACTATAGCCATGAAACTTATTGGAGTCGACCAGCGGCGAAACGCTACAACCTTTCTATTGCAAAATATTTTGATATTGGCCGTTTTAAAAACATCAACTTAAGTTTATCCGCGTTCCGTAACAAATTCGATAATAGTAAAAATGATGACGGTATGTATATGAACCTGTCTATGCCTTGGGCGGATGCAGCGACTGTCAACTACAGTAACTATGTTTCGAGAGATGGTAACTCACATACCGTCAGTTACTACGACCGTATTGATGATAAAAGTAGCTACCGAGTGGGCTCAGGGGTGAGTACCCGTGGTCGTGGAACTGTTGATGCATACTATAACCGTGATGCAGATATGGCAAGTCTGACAGCGAGTACCAGTTATATCAATGGAGACACATCATCCGCAGCATTCTCTTTACAAGGTGGTGCGACAGTAACTGGTTACGGAGCAGCATTGCATCGCATCAACTCCCCAGGTGGAAGCCGTATCATGGTAAGCACGGAAGATGCTGTTGATGTACCTGTACAAGGTTTTGGCCCAACAACCAGAACGAACCGCTTCGGGAAAGCAGTTGTTGCAGATGTGAGTGATTATTACCGTACAAGTACCAAAATTGATGTTAATAAACTGCCTGATAATGTTGAGGCGATAAGAACGATTCAACAAGCCACTCTCACAGAAGGTGCGGTTGCTTATCGTGAGTTTGAAGTGTTAGCTGGTTTAAAAACCATGGTGAGATTGGCGTTAGCAGATGGAAGCCATCCTCCGTTTGGTGCAACAGTAAAAAATGAGAAAAATAGAGAGATGGGAATCGTTACCGATAATGGCTCTATTTATCTCTCAGGTGTGAAAGCGAATGAAGTTTTAGATGTGTATTGGGATGGTAGTGTTCAGTGTCAGGTACAAGTGCCTGAAAATATTGAAACTGCTGATTTCAACTCACTATTACTGCCATGTACAAATAATCCGAGTGCAGCAACTGGTTTTGTTCCAGCGAAAAGCGTACCGGTCGGACAACCTGCTAAACGGGTAGCTCCAGCCCCGATTCAACAGGGAGTAGAGCCTAGTCAACGTTGGTTATTAAAGCCACCAGAGCTTGTTCAAAATATTGATTTATTTGAGTAACCGAGTTATTTGATTTTTAAAGAGTTGGTAATTATGAATATTAAAAAGATTGCTTTTATTACAACAACACTTACGTTGTCAGCTGTCTTGTGTGGCCAAGCTTTAGCCGCTATTGCATTGGACAGAACACGTGTTGTTTTTAATGGTGGTGATAAAACCATCAGTTTAAATATTAAAAATGAAAACAAGGATTTGCCTTATCTTGCACAAGGTTGGCTTGAAGATGTTGATGGTAACAAAATTGAGTCACCATTAACGGTTTTACCACCAGTACAACGTGTAGAGGCAGGCGAAAGTAGCCAAGTTAAAATTCAATCTCTTCCTGACGTTGCTCGATTACCACAGGATAGAGAGAGTGTTTACTATTTTAACCTGCGTGAGATTCCACCTCGCAGTACAGAGCCAAATGTTCTACAAATTGCTCTACAAACGCGTATTAAATTGTTTTATCGACCAAAAGCGTTATATGCAACTCGAACTGATTTAGAAAACCCATGGCAAGAAAAGATCACCTTAACACGTAAGGGTGATGCCTATGAGGTTAATAATCCAACCGCTTATTTTGTCACTATTGTAGATGCAAGCTCAAAAGTTGGTGGCGATACAGTCGGAAAATTTGAACCGCTAATGGTATCACCTAAATCCAGTGGAACGCTTAAAGGCAGTGCCAGTGCGATGGGAGCAAAACCTGTTCTAACGTATATCAACGACTACGGCGGCCGACCAAAATTGACGTTTAGCTGTGCTGGTACCTCATGCAAAGTTGAATCAGCGACAAATTAATAACGGAGCTTAGCACATGAAAAGGACTCTCCTGTTTAACGCTATCGTATTTAGTTTAGCACCTGTATTTACAGCTGGAGCTGACTCTTTTGATATAGATGGTTTACATGGAACATTGACAGTCAATGGCATGATGACAGAAGCACCTTGTACGATGGATGTGACGAAGTCAATGCGCCAAGAAGTGTCTCTGGGGGAGATCCCTTCTTCTTCGCTGCGTAAACCGGGTGATAGAGCTGAGCCAGTTTCTTTCGAATTAGAGTTCCGTAATTGTATTAGAACTCAAAGTCGATTGACGGATGTCAGAACTGATACTCCAACATGGGATGCTATCCAGCCAGTTGTCTCTGTCTCTTTTGTTGCGGTATCCAATAAATACTACCCAGGAATGTTAAGTGTTAAAGGCGTATCAGGTCTAGCTTTGGAAGTGACTGATGCACAAGGAGAAGACATTCGACTAGGTAGCCAAGGACGGCCTCAGTTTCTCGATGCGCCTCAAGGCTCTCTTCAATATTTTGTCACACCAGTGAGAACACCGGAAAAGCTCACGGAAGGAAGCTTCAGCGCGGTAATGGACTTTAAGGTGGATTATGATTGATTTTAATAAGCCGCGGTATTTGTTGACATCATGCCTCGCTGGAATGCTTTTGACATCGGTGTCGTATGCAGATTTACCTCAATCACGCACAAAGCCTCTAGCGAATACACGTGCAACTCCAGGTATGGTGATTGTGCCAATAACGGGGTACGTACTTGCACCACCGCCTTGTAAAATTAATGGCGACAAAGTGATTAAGGTAGATTTTGAGGAAGTCATGAGTACCCGTATCGATGGCGTAGCATACAGTAAACCGATTAATTACAACATTGTGTGCGATAAAAGACCGACGGAACAAATGAAAATGACATTGGTGGGGGATCCTGCGAATTTTGATCCAACCCGTGCGGTGAAAACGAATATTTCTGGCTTAGGTGTTGGGTTTTCGTATAACGGAAATCGCTTGCGATTAAACCAAGAAGTGAAGTTTGTGTACCCGAATGCACCGCAATTTCATGCTATGCCTGTTCGTGATATGTCGACAGTATTGAACATCGGTGGCCCTTTTCAAGCTGGTGTTACGATTAAACTTGATTATCAGTGAGGAAATGGACAATGCATAAAAAAATGAAAAGTTTTCCTCTGATATTTAGCTTATGTACATTTCCAGTCAGTATAGCGTTTGCTGCTGATAATGTTGAATTCACAGGAACGTTGCTTATTCCACCACCATGCACGGTATTTGAAGATAAAGTCCACTTGATTGAATATAAAGACATTGGGTTACATAAGGTTGATGGCATTAATTTTACAAAACCCATTAATTATGAGCTTAAGTGTGATGACAATCTAAAGGGGTGGGATTTAATGCTGACGATTAAAGGAGATAAATCATCATTTGATGATTCAGCATTGAGAACCAATATTCCCAATCTTGGTATGCGTATTATGCAAAATGGCCAAGGTTTTGAACTGAATAAGCCAATTAAAATTACTTATGGGCAACCACCTATTTTGGAGGTTGTTCCTGTGAAAAAACTGGGTGTGACATTGCCTGAGGGTAGTTTTAGCGCAATAGGGACATTACTCGCGGAGTACCAATAATGAATAAGCTAATTACGGTCACATTCGCTGGTGCTTTGCTTGTTAATGCCAGTGCTGCGTTAGCAATACCAGATAATTTAAGAATTACAGGTAACTTAGTGGAAGAACCTTGTACGATTTTACCTGGGGATGAAAGTATTGTGATGGATTTTTTTGATACACCAGAAAAAAACTTCTACGCATACGGAGAAACCCAGAGTAAAGAATTCGTGATTAAATTGGCTGATTGCGACACCAGTATTGGCAAATGGGTAGAAGTGACCTTTTCGGGAACTCAAAGCATTGCACTACCAGGTTTTCTCGCATTATCAACAGGTAGTGTAGCTTCAGGGTTTGCCGTTGGTTTACAAAGTGCAGACAAATCGCCACTAAAAATGGAAGATAAGGGCGCCAAAATTACCTTACAAGACGGATCAAACCAATTACGTTTTTACGCTTATTTAAAAGGTGAGCCAGACGCGATTGCAAATAAGTCAATTAAGGTTGGGCCTTACAGTGCGGTGGCAACATTTAAACTCGATTATGAATAATAAGGCTGTGAATTACTATGAAAGTGTTTTTATCAGTGTTATTCGGTGCAGTCATATTTTCATCATCTGCATCAGCGGCAATTTTTTCTTATATAACAGAATCGGATGGGACATCAGCTCACGCAACGTACACCTTTGAAATTGCGCGTTGGGATGAATATCCACCGAATACTCCTTATAGGTGTAATTATCCTACTTGCTATGTCACGATTAATCATAAGCATACTGCTTCCGGAACTCCAGGAGTATCAACATTTCAAGCAGTGAATGTGACAGGACTGGCAACAATGAATGATGTCAGAAATGCCTTTTTAAGGGTGCATGCTTTACCTTTTAGAAACCAAACACGTCACGACGGTGATGCATTGAACTCAAACCAAGAGTGTGTTGGATTATTTTTCCAGCCAACTCAAGGGACCTCAGTAAATGCTGGCGGTTATATGATACCGGGTTCTTTATGTGGTATTGCGCCGCCACCAGTAGGGGCTTGTAAAATCAATGATAATATTCCAGACCTCAGCTTTGGTTCAATTAGCGAAGCAGAGTTAGCAGGGCAAACTAGAGAGGTGACCGTTAGTGTCTACTGTAACCTACCGATGAGTGTATTGGTGATTGCTACAGGGGTTTCAGGGACAAATAGCCGAGAAAACCTACGTAGTGATGGTAGCTTATATGCTAATTTGACTTTAGGGGATTACAATACACCTGGTGAAAATGGTTATAGTTTATATGTACCCGGGGGGGCGACAAATACTATACAACTTAAAGCAAAACTAGGCACTAATGGGCGCGTTCAACCCGGAGCTTTTAGAGGTGGTGCCGCCCTTATTCTAACTGTACCTTAATAAATGGTGAAAATATGTATTCAGAAAACGGTAGTGAAAAAATCCATTATATGGTCGGTCAAAGGATCTTAGAAAAACGCAGAGAGCTGGGTTATACCGGCTTTCAATTGGCTCAACTATTAGGTGTCAGCCAGCAACAAATCTCTCGTTATGAAAGAGGGAAGATCAAAATTGACCTGTTCCATCTATTTAAGCTTTCATTTCTGATGGGAACACCGATTGATTGGTTCCTAGAAGATATCAGCTCGCAGCTCACCGAAAATGGGCAGCTAGATGATATTCATTAATGAGGTTTAAATTGCTATTAATGATAAATAGGCTGGGATTATAGTTTCTGTCGTTCGTTGTAATTAACCCGTCAGAAAGCAAGTGTAGTTGAAGACTCAGCCTATTTATTTTTGCCCGACAGCAGGGCAGTGAATATCCATTATTTCAATAGTTTCCTTTCGAATAATTCCATAAATATCCTTATCTTTATTGGCCCTCCGTTCATTGAATTGGTGATTTTGTGCGTTCAAACACCTTTTTGGCAAATGCAAATGCAAACTAATATCATTAGCGCTTAATAACGTGTAAGATACCTCCTCTTCGAGACGTTGATATTTTATCGTCAGCACTTTTATAGATGGATGGAGGAAATGAGATGTTCGCAAAATCATTAGTTTCAGGCCTTGCCTTGTTATCTGCTTTAGTTTTAGCGGGTTGTGATAACACAAAAGAAACGCCAGAGACAACCCAAGCGGCAGAGAAACAAACCATTACGATTGAACATGTGCAAGGCAAAACTGAAATTCCTCGCCATCCACAGAAAGTGATTGTGATGAACATGGAAACACTGGATATCATGGATGCACTAGGTGCGCCAGTTGCAGGTGTTCCACAAACCAACGTCCGCTTTCCTGAATTTTTAACCAAATACAGTGGCTCTGAATATGTCAATGGCGGAACCTTGTTTGAACCCGCTTATGAAACATTAAGTAATGCAAAACCTGACCTGATTTTAGGTGGCAGCCGTGCCCGTGACGCGTACGACAAACTGAGCGGCGTTGCACCAACAATTTCTTTAGATATCGACAACAAAAACTTTATCGGCAGCTTAACTGAGCGCACTAACGAGCTTGGCGCCCTGTTTGGTAAAGAAGAAGAAGCAAAAAAATTGATTGCCGATTTCAATACCAAAATTGATGGCATCAAAACTAAAGCGCCGACTGCGGGTAAAGCAATGGTGATCTTAGTCAGTGGCGGTAAGATTTCAGCCTACGGCCCAGGTTCACGTTTTGGCTTTATTTTTGACGTGTTAGGTTTCGAGCCTGCGTATGTCTTTGAAGAAAACACGGGTCGCCACGGCAACATCGTCAATGCTGAATTACTGGTAAAATTAAACCCAGAGTGGCTGTTTGTGATTGACCGCGATAGCGCGATTGGCAAAGCAGATGCGCAACCTGCTGCGGAAGTTCTTGATAACGCATTAGTGAGAAAAACAGCCGCTTGGGAGAAAGGCCAAATTACTTACCTTGACCCAACCGCGGTATACATCGCAGGCGGTATCCAAACCTATTCCAAATTAATGGATGATATCAATACTGCACTAGAGAAGAGCCAAGCAAAATAACCGATGAAAACGCTTTATCTTTTTTGTGGAATTATCGCGTTATTGGTTTTAGCGGTATTAAGCTTGTTTGTAGGAGCGGGTGACGTGTCACCCGTTTCGCTTTTTACCGACCCAGAGATGCAAGACATCTTTTTTATTAGCCGAATTCCTCGAACCGTCTCCTTAATTCTAGCCGGCAGTGCCATGAGCGTTGCAGGGCTTATCATGCAATTACTCACCCAAAACCGCTTTGTTGAGCCTTCTCTTGCGGGTACCACACAGTCTGCCAGTTTAGGTTTATTGGCCGTGATGATCTTGTTTCCAGCTGCCAGTATCATGACAAAAATGGTGGTTGCCAGCGGATTTGCCTTAGTTGGTACGATGCTGTTTATGATGTTATTGCGCCGTGTCATTTTAAAATCCGCGTTGATAGTGCCATTAGTGGGGATCATGTTAGGTGCGGTTATCAGTGCGCTCACTATTTTCACTGCCTATTCTTTTGATTTACTCCAGTCCCTTGGCGCATGGATGAGCGGTGACTTTTCAAGCATCATTCAAGGCCGCTACGAATTATTGTGGCTGGTGGGCATTCTAACGTTAATTGCCTGCTGGATTGCCGATAGCTTTACCGTTGCAGGTATGGGGCGTGAATTTTCCATTAACGTAGGCCTCAATTACCGTAAAGTCATGACCATCGGTTTATCCATTATTGCTCTGATTAGCGGAGTGGTGGTTGTCGTAGTGGGCGCGTTACCTTTCCTTGGCTTAATTATTCCAAATCTTGTGAGCTTAGTGATGGGGGATAACATTCGCAAAACCATCCCATGGATATGTATTGCGGGCGGCGGTTTAGTCTTACTGTGCGACATTATTGGGCGTTTAATCCGCTATCCATTTGAAATCCCAGCAAGTGTGATTTTAGGGGTAGTTGGGGCGGTTATTTTCTTATATTTACTGTTGAAGCAACAACGTTATGCAAAAAGTTAATTCCGCAATTGCGTTAGCAAAACCTAAAAAAGGGTTAACGCCACTGCAAAGAATATGGGTATTACTGGCCTTATCGCTGCTATCCATTGTGCTTTATATGACAATCAATCTAGGCAATAACCTTGCGTATATTCTGCCGCATCGTGGCTATATTGTGCTGACCATGATTGTTGTGGCATTTGCCGCGGGGGTATCGACGGTACTGTTCCAAACTATCGCAAATAATAAAATACTGACGCCATCAATCATGGGGCTTGAAGCTCTGTTTGTCTTGTTGCAAACCATCTTTATTTTTTATACCGATAGCTTCCCCGCTTCATGGCTGTTAAATATTGGTAAATTCCTGTTGGAATCGACGTTGCTCGTGCTGTTTTCGGTTCTACTTTACCGCTGGTTGTTTATTTCTGTAAAAATGAATATCAACCTTGTATTGATGGTTGGTATTATTTTAGGCACCTTATTTCGCAGTGTGGCAACGTTACTCCAGCGTTTAATGGACCCAAATGAGTTTTCCATTTTACAAAGCCGCATGTTTGCGACGTTCACTCGAGGTACGCCCGAGCTTATTTTCTTTACCTTGCTGATTACCGTTGTGGTTGGCGTTCTCTTATGGCGGATGCGTTACTGCTTTGATGTTTTGGCATTAGGGCAAGCCAATGCCGTGAATCTAGGGATTAATTACCGCCAGCAAGTTACCGTTATTTTACTGCTGATCTCCATCTTAGTGGCTATTTCAACCGCCTTGGTTGGGCCTTTAACCTTCTTAGGGTTGATGGTGGCAAACCTTGCTTACTTTATTAGTGGTAGCAGCCAACACCGCTATTTATTACCTGTTTCTTTCTTATTAGGTGTTATCGCGCTGATTGGCGGGCAACTCGTCCTTGAATATGGCTTAAATATGGCGGGAACGTTGTCTGTTGTTATTGAGTTTGTTGGCGGAATATTCTTTATTTACATGGTGTTAAGAAGGTTTTAGTATGATTGAAATTAGTCAGATATCGAAAAGTTATCAGGATACTAAAGTCTTAGATAACGTCACAACAACGATCAAAAATAGCGGTATCACCTCGATTATCGGGCCTAATGGTGCGGGAAAATCAACCTTATTGTCGATTATTGGGCGCTTATTAACGCCTGATGAAGGTGGCTATGTTAAGGTCAATGAACTAGATGTTTCGACAACGCCAAGTGATAAGTTAGCCAAATGTTTATCGGTTCTGCGCCAAGAAAATCAGTTTGCGAGCCGTTTAACGGTGGAAGAGCTAGTTGGTTTTGGACGTTATCCCTACACTAAAGGGCGTTTAAACCTTGAAGATAAACAGAAAATTGACGAATCACTGTCTTTCCTGAATTTATCTGATTTACGCCACCGTTATTTAGATGAATTGTCAGGCGGGCAACGTCAACGCGCTTATGTCGCAATGGTTTTATGCCAAGATACCGAATATGTGCTGCTGGATGAGCCCTTAAATAACCTCGATATGAAGCACGCCGTGATCATGATGAAGTTATTGCGCCGCGCTGCGGATGAGCTGGGGAAAACCATTATTTTAGTGATCCACGATATCAACTTTGCCTCTGTTTACTCAGACTACATTGTGGCACTTAGAAACGGACGATTGTCTTATCATGGCAAACCCGAAGAGATCATGAAATCCGAAATTATTGAGGATATTTTTGATACGCCAGTTGAGATTAAGCAGGTGGATAATCAGTTCATCGCGTTGTATTATTGATATCACTAATTCAGAAACTCTCCCCGTTAGTTGACGGGGAGAGTTTCATATTTGTGAAATTGTTAGCTATAGAACGTCAATATCTTCTTCTATATTCAGCAAATCTAACGACTGAAGCACTTCCAAGCGTTTAATTCCGTCAGCATTAACGACTAAGCGCGCTAGCTCATTGTAGGTCTTTTTATCCATTGTCACGCGGCGGCATAAATAAATGTGATAGACCTTTTCACCTATCATGGCGGGTTCTTCATCATTCACCGTTAATTCTTCATAGCTAATATCAATGTATTTTAAAAAATCTGAAATATTAAAGCGGGTGATATCTGCTATCGACGATTGGTTCTTTTCAAACACCGCTTGGCGATTGTGCAACAGGACATCTTTTCGGTAGTACAAAATATCTTCCACGCGCTGCACATTCACTAAATTCACCCAGTGGGACTGTTGGCGCATCTCACGAATATCGGGGGAAAGCATACCTTCACTGATAAACCGAAACGACTCTTTGCATATCCCCACTGGAGCCTTTACACCTTCACGGTAAATACGTAGCTGGCGGTCAGGTATCCATTTTTGAAAAATGCGATATAGCTGTTCGCGGCCGATTTCTTTTAGTCTATCTTTGAAAATATAACCAATGACCATCGCTAAAAAGAGGTTAGCACTTAGCGCACCATATTTTCCCTGCCAAAGGAATGCAATCAGGGTGGCAAAAATCATCGAGATTGCAGCCGCAATACCATAAATAGAGTGCAGGAGCAGTGGTAAACCGCGCTTATGACGAATTTCTAAATAGAGATAGCGATTAATATATTTTTTCAATAAATTGCGCCGATAGGTCACTAGTTCTACATCCGTTTCGTCACTTGGAAAACAGTCGGGATAGTTTTTCTTTAAATAGCGCATTTCTTGGTACCAAAAATGGCGTATTTCTTCGCGAAGTGGTATCTGCTTATCAGCCAATAAATCACGTAAGTAATTAATGGTGTAGTAAGTCATAAACTCATCGCAATAAGAAAAAGCATTGGAGTGAATGGCTTCCTCTACTTTCGTCGCGAGGGGGAGTAATGCACGGTACGCATTGAGGCATTTCCCAATATCGGTCATGAGATCTGTTAGGTATTCCGCGCTTTGCCTTTGTGGGTTTTGGCTCACCATTTTGACATTAATACGTACCGTTCTCTTAATGGTGAGTGCATAGCGCTTCAGCTTATTTTCATATTCGTCTAGAGAAGGCGGATTTAACGGGTCACACTGTTCCAACCAACGCTTTAATTCGTTTAACTCCCCATTTTCCTCAGGTAAGGCTGAGAGTTTTACCGTCGGTGGGCTGAGACGAATATAGTTTTTGAGGCTACGCTGAAGGCTAGAGGGAACATATAAGTCGGGGTTGACTTGTAATGATGAGGGTAAAAAGAAAAACGTTTCAACTTGATAGCGGATCTCTTTAGATTTGCGTGGAAATAAAACCTTTTGTTTGATTTCAAACTGTTTTTTTCCGTGGATCTTGAGAGATTCTTTAATCATATTGCGCCTTTACTGGGACTTTTTATGTTTTTTGACATGCTTATTAGTCATCGAAGCATAACACGGTTTTATTAAAACAATAAAATAGCGGAAATCATAATGACAGTCTGTGAAAGACAATGAAAAAGTGTTGCGAGGGAAGGGCGAGGGGGAAAATATAACGAGGCATATTGCTATGCCCCATTATCGATTTGCTATTCGCTAGAATAACTTATTTTTTTGCAGCAGGACGAACCGCTGTCACTTCAATTTCCACTCTCCAAGCTGGGTTAGCCAGTTTAGCGACTTGGAAAGTTGAACGAGCTGGCAGATTAGTGACTTTCTCAGACTCATAGAACTTGTTGTAACCAGCCATAAAGCCAGCAAAGTCCATAGTACCTTGAGTTTCTTCACCACCAACTAAGAATACTTGCATTTTAACAACGTCGTTCATGGTCAAACCCATACCTTCGAGGTTAGCTTGGATTTGTTTTAACACGTTGATAGTTTGTGCTTCGGTATTACCGTAAGACTCTAAAACGCCTTCTTTTGCATCTGCAGAGATTTTAGAAGGTACTTTTCCGCTTAGGAAAATAAGGTTGCCCGCGCTGATTTCTACTGATTCAGAGATAGGGAATCCTTTCACTGGAACGCGTTTAACATCTTCAGCTGCATTCGCACTCGCTACACCTAAAATTAAAGGCAAAGAAAGCAATAAAGTTTTATAGCGCATGTAAACTCCTTAACATTATCAAAGTAAACGGGATCTATCGGTTTCACTTAAGACTAAATTTTAGTTTAGTCTAATTCCATTGACAGAGAGATCCCAGTAAAAAAAAACGCGACTTTTTCGTTTATTAGTTAAAACGAGAAAGTTTGTACGGCGTTGGGTCGATAAATGGTGTTTCGCCCATTAACAATTCAGCCGTTAAGCGACCAGACGCAGGACTTTCAGTCATACCCCAACCTGTTGCGGTATTGATGACTAAACCTGGGTACTGCTCGACTGTTGAAATAATTGGAATTTCATCATCTGTCGGTGCAACGGTACCACCCCAACGCTCAACCACTTTAGACTCTTTAAATACTGGGAATTCGTTTCTCAGTCTTTCCAGAACGCCGTCTAAGTGCTCATTGTTTGGTGTATTGGTTGCCGTACGGAACTCTTCAAATGGTGTCTTCTCATCTAAGTTCCAAGATGTCGACATCATGAAGGAGTTAAATAAGTCTTTACCAAGAGAGAATTCTAATGGTAATTCGCCGCCGCCTAATACGTGCAGGAATCTTGGGCCTAACAGGAAGCTGTCTTTAACGACAGAACTGGTAAAGATACGTGGTGCAACCGCGTAGGTACCATCAGCTTGTTCACGGAAGTGAATACCGTTAGGTAAGTGGACGTTTCCTTTTGGTGCGCCCGGAACGCCTGAAATACGTTGTTGTGACAGGTAAACGTTCAGTGTTGGAACATCAACACCTAAGTTGCCCATAAACAGACGAGACCAAATACCACCAGTCAGAACGACACGAGAGGTTTTGATAGCACCTTTTTCAGTCACAACATCAGAAATTTTACCGCCTGCTGTTTCAATGCCACGTACTGCACAATTGGTATAGATACGGATACCGATTGATTTTGCATAGTTCGCCATTGCAGGGGTAACGGTTTCTGGGTCAAGGCTACCTGAATCTTCTTCAAATCCACCGATTTTCCATGGAGTTTGAGCGTCAACCAGACGATTTGCCAGTTCAGTACCTTCGATCATACGGGTACGTAATGGGGTATCGAAACCTGGGTTTTCAGACGCAGCTTTGATCCAAGCTCTTGAAACTTCTAAATCTTCTTCGCTTGAAGGAACTTCAACACGGCCTTGAACGCGGTAGCTAGTATCAGCACCGATTTTTTCGTTCATACCGAGCCATTGGATTTTTCCGTAGTGGTGTAAAGGGAAAATCGCTGGTGAGGTTTTATAGCTGATGATTTGGCTGTATGCACGGCCTGATTGCTCACCGCCGACAACGCCTTTTTCACAGATAACAACATTCAGACCTTTTTCAGCAAGGTTAATTGCTGTCATGATCCCTTGAAGGCCAGCACCGATGATGACTGCATCTGCAGACTCAGGTAATTTGCCTTCAGTGCCAGCAACAGCTGGTACGCGCGATGGTGTAGATTCGAAACGGCCTTCACGACGGATCATCGGAACGACTGTTGCACCCCCTGCCAGAACACCAGCAGCACCAACCCCTAATAATAGCTTTCTTCTCGAGATTTTCATCTATAACCTCAATAACAATCTTGTTTTTTATATAGTAAATAATTTCAAATTGAGATGATGATCTTATCATATATTTTGAAATTGTTAAGTGGGGGTAGCATTTGTTAATAAAAGTCGATGAAATGAATGTGAACGTAAATTGGTGTGGTCAGTGCTGTAAAGGGTTTGTCGAAGATTTCTCTATTTTATTTATTAGCTAATTAATAATTTTGAAATGTAAGTGTCATTAAAAGTGTACGGGTGTAAAGTTTGTTATTTTACTTAAGTGTTTTTTTTCTGTACTGCATTAATGAAAAGTGAGAATAATGAATTTCAGAAGAAAATGCTAAATATGAGTTAAGTTGAACAAGGGGCTGGATAATATAAAAATAATCTTTTTGTTAAAATTTGTTTTTATTTCGTTCAACTAACGGTGAATTAAACAACAAACTTTATCTTTCTGAGGTTAATACATTAAAAGCATGATTTGATTTTTTATTTTTCACATCACATTGAAAATTAACATTTTTAATGATTTATTTGTTTGATTGTAATAACCTATATTAATTAAGGTTAATGATGCTAAATCATTTTTAAATTATTTATTTTAGGGTGATAAATAAATATACCCAATAGAATGTTTATTTAATTAGGCAATTAGATATATCAGAATTATGGGGGTAGAGGGAGCAGAGAAAAATTAAAAATCAAATTGTTTCAGTAAGTGTAATTAATCGATCCCTAAATTAATTATATTTTTGAGATATAGTTCACAATAAAAATTCTGATATTTTAATTACCTATAAAATAGATTGTTAAATAGCCATCTAATAATAGGGTGTATATTATTCAGTTATTTTACTTTATTAGTGGATATACACCGTACTGAGGTCAATTATTAGCGATATATTCATTTCCCGTGGGAATTTGAGCGAAAAAATTAGCATAATCCTCGGCCTGAACCTGTTGGAGGATAATTGTGAGTTTTGCTTATTAGCATTAGCTACGCTGGTAAGGCGCTATATTGAAAGTGATTTAGTTCCACTACCAGGGCAGTAATTGATGAAAACCCCCTCCAACGCTTTGAAGGGGGAAGCGTGATTAACTCAGTTTGGCTTGTGCTAAATATTTTTCCATTTCGTCACTCGGTACCATGCCGCCGCCCGTTGCCCAAACAAGGTGTGTGGCATTTGCCATCTGCTGCGCACCGAGTGCTTTAGATTGCTGGTAATCGGTGTTTTGTGTGACATGCACGCAACCTGTCATACCCGCAAGGGCTGACGGTTCTAGTTTGATGGCTTCTGTTTGGTTGAGTAACCCTAACAGGTTATACATTTCTGGGTCATCAAGGGTGTAGTACCCGTCGATTAACCGCTCCATCGCACGACCGACAAAACCAGAGGCTCGGCCTACAGCAAGTCCATCTGCGGCAGTGATATTATCAATACCAATTTCTTGAACGGAGATACCATCGTGTAACCCAGTGTGGACGCCCAAAAGCATACACGGTGAATGCGTTGGTTCTGCAAACAGGCAGTGCACTGCATCGCCAAACGCCAGTTTTAATCCAAAGGCAACCCCACCAGGGCCACCGCCTACGCCGCAAGGCAGGTAGACAAACAGCGGATGGTCTTTATCAACAATAACACCTTGTTGTATAAATTGTTTTTTCAGACGCAATCCCGCGACAGCATAACCTAAAAACAAGGTCGTGGAGTTTTCATCATCAATAAAGAAACAGTTCGGGTCTTGTTCTGCTTCTTTGCGGCCTTGTTCAACGGCAATACTGTAATCTTGTTCATATTCAACGACATTCACGCCGTGTGAGCGTAGTTTGTCTTTCTTCCACTGGCGCGCATCCGCAGACATATGCACGCTGACGCTAAAGCCTAACTTGGCACTCATGATGCCGATAGACATCCCTAAGTTACCCGTTGAGCCTACCGCGATGCTGTATTGGCTAAAGAATTGACGGAATTTATCGGAAAATAGAACCTCATAATTATCATCAATGGATAACAACCCTGCCTCAAGTGCCAGTTTTTCGGCGTGGGTGAGCACTTCATAAATCCCCCCACGCGCTTTGATCGAGCCTGAAATTGGCAAGTGGCTGTCTTTCTTTAATAACATTTTCCCGGTGATTGGCGTTAGGTAACGGGCTTCGAGTGCGGTTTGCATATTGGGGATTGCCACCACGTCGGATTCGATAATCCCTTGAGTGGCTTGCGTTTCTGGGAACGCTTTCATCAAGTACGGTGCAAAACGGTTTAAACGCGCTTCGGCATCTTGAACATTCTCAAGGGTTAATCCCACATAAGGTAAACCCGCTTCTGTGGTGGTGGCATTAGGGTTAAACCACGCCACGTGTTTTAAATTGATTAAGTCCTGAACTAAAGGGTAGTCAGCAATTAACTTATTCACGTTTATCTGAGTCATAATTACTCTCTTTTAAATCACAAATGAAAGTGCAAAGGTGCCTGCCAGCGCGACGAGGGATGCGATAAGGGTGGCGACACTGTAAAAACGGAATGTTTCAGCCAAGGTGGCATTACAATATTGTTTAACCAGCCAGAACAGAGAGTCTGTGACGATAGTACAACCAATCGCACCAGAACCAATGGCTAATGTCATAATTTCTGGGCTGATATGTGGGTACATTGGCATTAACGGTGCCACAATGGCGGTGGCACCCATCATAGCAACGGTGGCAGAGCCGACTGCTGCGTGCAGAATAATCGCGACTAACCATGCCAGTAAGATTGGGTGCATGTCGATACCAGACAGCACCAGCGCAAGGGAATCACTCAGTCCACTACCTTTTAAGATACCGTTAAATGCACCACCCGCACCAATAATCAGTAGGATATTGGCAATAGAGCTAAAGCTTTCTTCGGTTTTACTGAGTAATACACTCATGCCCATGTTACGGCGAATACCCAGCATGTAATACGCGACAAACGCGGCAATAAACATGGCGGTAATTGGGTTACCGATAAACTGTAATAAGGTATATAACTGATTTTCTTTGCTCATGTTTAAATCAGCGGCTGTTTTGATCAACATGAGAATAATTGGCAGTAAAACGGTAAATAATGTGGCACCTAAAGAGGGTAAATCTTTTTCGTCACGTACTTCGAGGTCTGAAAATGCCTCTGGTACGGTTTTGAACGGTAAGCGCTCACCTAAGAATTTTAGGAATAATGGTCCACCCACTAACGAAGCCACAAGCCCCACTGCAAGTCCAGCAACAATCACCGTGCCAATATCTGCCCCTAATTCATTGGTGACAAACAGCGCTGCAGGGTGTGGTGGAACGATGCAATGCACCGCCATCAGGGCGGTACACAGCGGAATGGCGAGTTTTAATAATGACGTATTGGTTCTTTTGGCAATAGAAAACGCCAGTGGGATCAATAACACCACACCGACTTCAACAAACAGGGTGATACCGCAAATTAAACCGATTAACACCATCGTGACATCGGGGGTTAACCAGCGGCTTTTTTGTAAGGTGACACCGATGCGTTCCGCTGCCCCTGAGATTTCCATCATTTTTCCGAGGATAGTCCCCAGCCCGATAATGGCAGCGAGGAAACCGAGTGTACCGCCAATCCCATTTTCAATGGCATTTACCATTTCTAATGGGTTCATTTTCATGGAGATACCGACAAAGAAGCTGGCGAGTAAAAGTGCTAAAAAAGGGTGAAACTTAAATTTAATAATCGAAACGATGATCAGCAAGATACTAATAACCAGCGTGCCGAGCATCCACATTGTAGAGTCCATATCCTACCCCTAATCATTTTGTTGTTGTGCCTCTATTGGATAATAAATACGCAGGGGTGACAAACGATGAAACTTAAGTCTTAGGTGAATTAAATTAACTCAATGGCGTGATGTTGGTCATAAAAAAGAGTGATTTACCGGTTTGCATCATATCAATTCATGTTAAACGCGTTATTCTGAAAAAATATAGGACTGACCTAGGAGGTTCGATGTCACCTAATCATAATCCCTTTGAGCAATCAGGCTTTATTCAATGGCATAAACGGTTATCGAGCCATCAGCTCTCCCGCTTACATACTTTTGAAGCGGCGGCTCGTCATCGCTCTTTTGCCCTTGCATCACAAGAATTGGCGTTAACGCCCAGCGCCGTCAGCCACCGAATCAATACTCTTGAAGAGGAGTTAGGGTTTAAATTATTTGAGCGTTTTCATCGGCGTATAGAGTTAACTGCTGACGGCGAGCGAATTTATTGGGCATTGCGTAAAAATTTGGATGATATCAACCAAGAAATTTTAGACATTAAAAACCAAGAAATTTCAGGGGAATTAACGGTGTATTCACGGCCTTCTATTGCCCAGTGTTGGCTTATCCCCAAAATTGCGGATTTTACTAACCAATATCCCTCCATTCAGCTCAATTTATTGACGGGAAATGATGACGTTAATTTCCGTGGTTATGGTATTGATGTCGCGATTTATTACGATGATATTACGCGGCCTAACTTATATTGCGAAGATTTAATGCCTGAATCTATTGTACCTGTATGCAGCCCACAATATGCCAAACAGCACGATTTGATGGACAATATTCACCAACTCAAAAACTGTACCTTGTTGCATGACAGGCAGGCTTGGAGCAGTAACTCCGACTATGATGAATGGAAAGCGTGGAGCGAACACTACAAGTTATCGTTATTTCCGCACCGTCGGAACCTGTGTTTTGATCGCTCAGATTTGGCAATTGTGGCAGCTATGAACCACGCAGGTGTGGCGATGGGGCGTAAACAATTGGTTGAAAAACGCATTAAGCGCCAAGAGCTGGTGATGCCTTTTGGGGATATTGCACTCAAGTGCCAACAGCGCCATTATTTTGCGATGTTAAATGAAAAACGTAACCCCAAAGCCGATATTTTTATTCAGTGGTTAAAACAGCAAGTTAGATGAATATGGCAAGTAAATTGCTGTTAATTCGAGTAAGATAAGGCATTAGCCTTTCTTTTCAGCAGATGGAAAAAACGCGCGCGATGGCACCGAAAACTCAAAAAGTAGCAACAATTAAAGATGTGGCTGCCAAAGCACAGGCAGGGAAAACCAGTATCTCACGTTATTTAAACGGTGAATTCCATTTGCTGTCAGATAACATGCGCCAACGTATTGAAGCCGCAATCCAAGAACTGAATTATCGCCCGAACCAAATGGCGCGTAGCTTAAAGCATGGCCGTACAGGGTTGATAGGGTTGATTATTGCCGATATCGGTAACCCATTTTCGGTGGAAGTGCTCAAAGGCGTCGAGTCAGAGTCCATCAAACAAGGGTTTATGACGGTGGTGTGCAATGCAAACAATAGCATTGAACTGGAATGCCAATTTATTCAGTTATTAAAGGGCTATCGCGTCGATGGGTTAATTATCAACTCTGCGGGGGTGAATGCACAATTTATTGATGTGCTGAAGCAAACCACTCTACCTTTCGTTTTGCTCGATAGAAAAATTGAGGATTTCCCGTGTGATATGGTTGGTTTAGATAACCCCGCATCGGCTGAAATGGCATTTAACCACTTGATAGAGCAAGGGTTTGAGGCGATTTGCTTTGTGACTGAACCCATTGAATATAACAGTGCGCGTAAAGAACGTCTGCAAACCTTCCAACGTTTACTGAACCAGCAAGGCCAAGTCAAAGGTGAGTTTCACCAAATTACCTTACCAGACCCCGCGCAATTAGACTCCATCGTTGCTAATTTTTGTACATCTCACCGCGGTATGCGCAAAGCGATTGTGGCGGCAAATGGTGTGTTAACCTTGCAGCTTGCTTATGTGATGAACCAACAAGGGCTACGTTGGGGGGCGGATATTGGTTTTCTCAGTTTTGATAATCTCGAATGGGCAGCCTTTGCTGGGCAAGGGATCACCTCTGTTTCACAACCCACCGCTGAAATGGGGCACAAAGCCGTTGAGTGTTTATTAGAAAAGCTGGAAAACCCTGAAAAAGCCCCAACACAGTACCTGTTCCATGGGGAGTTAGTCGTGAGAAATTCAACCACGCTGTAGGATAGAATTGAACAAAGAGGGGCATAGCAGCGCCCCTCTTTTGTATTGTCGATAGAAACTAGTGTGTTTGTATCGCGCTTAAATTAGCGCAATTTTCGCTAAGGTTACCATTTAGCGCGGCAATTAAGTTATCGACTGCACACTCCACCATGGCATAGCGCGTTTCGTGGGTGGCAGAACCGATGTGGGGTAGGGCAACAACATTCGGTAAGGTGAGCAGTTTAGAGTCCGCAGGGAGTGGTTCAACTTCAAACACATCTAAGCCTGCGCCGCGGATCGTGCCATTTTCTAATGCGGTTATTAGCGCCGCTTCATCAATAATTTTCCCACGAGAACCATTGATTAAAAACGCACTCGGTTTCATTTTCGCCAGTTCGGCTTTACCGATCAGTTTTTCAGTGGATGGCAGTAATGGCACCACGACACAAACAAAATCAGACTCTTTTAGTAAGGTGTCTAAATCACAGCGTCGGGCATTGAGTTTGGCTTCTGCCTCTGCATGTTCGTGGTTACTGTAGTAGAGAACGGGCATGCCAAAACCTGCATTGGCTCGTTTCGCGACTGCATAGCCAATGCGGCCCATACCTAAAATCCCGATGGTTTTGCCATTCACGTTACTGCCGTAATCACTTTCGCCAATGCTTTTAGTCCATTGACCGTTTTTCACCATTTCCGCCATTTCGATAATGCGGCGGGCACTGCAAAGTACTAAGGTGAAAATGGTGTCTGCGGTGGTTTCTGTGAGCACATTGGGGGTGTGCATCAAGGCAATTTTCCGCGCATTCATTGCGTCAATGTCAAACTGGTCAACACCTACCGAAATGGTTGATGCCGCTTTTAGCTGTGGTGCAAGGGCGAGCTCTGTTGCCGTAATCGGGTAGCTTGCACCAATAATACCCTCTGCGGTACTTAGCGCTTGTTGGAAGCTTGCCCTGTTTTCGTCCGTAATTTCATCAAAAACAGTGACATTAAATTGCTGCTGTAAGCGAGCAAGTTGCGTATCGGGGATTGTTTTATACAAAATAACATTCTTTTTCATGGTTGCCCCTTATTAAGCGTGTTTGGCGATAGCAGAACCGCTGCTCGGTTCTTGGTTGGGTTTCACAATTAGCGTAAAGAACACTGAGGCTAACAATGCCAGACCCATAAACATATAGGAAGCGCTTGGGCTGCCTGTAGCACCATTGAGGTAACCGACAAACCATGAACCGAAGAATGACCCCAAGGCACCCATGCTATTGATCAGAGCCATTGCGCCCCCTGCGACGTTTTTCGGTAGCATCTCAGGAATAATCGCAAAGAATGGGCCATAAGGTGCGTACATGGCTGCACCTGCAATCACCAGTAATGTATAGGATAACCAGAAATTTGAATTGCCTAGCATGTAAGAGCCAAGGAAGCACACTGCGCCAATTAAGAGCATTGGCCAGACAAATAATTTACGGTTATGCATACGGTCTGAAGCCCATGATACCAAAATCATCGCTAACGTGGCGGCAAGATATGGCACCGAAGAGAGCCAGCCTGTTTCCACCATGCCTAAGTTTGATGCACCGCGAATAATTGAAGGTAGCCATAGCACAAAACCATAAACCCCGATGCTCCAACAGAAATATTGAGCGCACAACAATACAACGTTACGGGATTTGAACGCCTCGCGGTAATTGCGTACGGGCTTGATATTTTTCTGTTCATCACTGAGAATTTTGTCTAAATCAGTTTTTTCTTGCTGACTTAACCAATTGACTTGGCTTGGTTTATCACGGGCTGTTCGCCACCAGAAGAAGGCCCATAGAACCGCGGGAACCCCTTCAATAATAAACATTTCACGCCAGCCAAAGGCTTGAATTAAGTAACCCGATAACACTGACATCCATAACACTGTCACGGGGTTACCTAAAATTAAAAAGGTATTGGCACGTGACCGTTCGGATTGGGTGAACCAGTTACTGATGTAGATAAGCATCGCGGGCATAACCGCGGCTTCAACAACCCCTAAACTGAAGCGGATAATCACCAACATCGGGATATTGCTGACCATCCCCGTTAAGCTGGCAAATATTCCCCATAAGAAAATGCAGGCAAAAATTAGTTTGCGAACACTGCGTTTTTCCGCGTAGATAGCCCCGGGGATTTGGAAGAAAAAATACCCTAAGAAAAATAAGGAGCCGAGCAGGGAGGATATCCCTTTGGTGATCCCTAAGTCAGCGTTGATCCCTGCGGCAGCGGCAAAGCTATAGTTAGCGCGGTCGAGGTAAGCAAGGCTGTAAGTGATAAACACGATTGGCATAATGCGCCACCAACGTGACATCGCAGGAGCTCTGGTTGTCATAATCTATTCCTTCTTAGCACGCAGCGTCTGCGGTAGTTGAGGGGGAAAATGCCATCATTTCTTGCTGTAACTGTGCTTTCGTCGGTAAGCCTTCACTATCACCAATCACTTGGATAGCTCTTGCACCGATAAAGTTTCCTCTTTCGACGGCTTGAGGTAAAGATAACCCTTCAAGAAGCGCGCTGATAACCCCAACGGCAAAGCCATCGCCTGCGCCCACGGTATCTACCACATTTTTGACTAAGTAAGCAGGGACGATACCTTGCTGATTATTCGATGTTTTATAATAAGCACCTTGCTCACCCGTTTTGATGACCACGGCTTCTACCCCTTGAGAGAGGTAAAAATCGGCAATGGCTTCGGGTTGGTCAAAACCGGTGAGAATTTTCCCTTCTTTTAAGCCCGGCAAAACCCAATTGGCGTGAAAGGCTAACTGATTTAATTGCGCCACCATTTCATTTTCACTGCGCCATAATGATGGACGTAAGTTAGGGTCAAAAGATAATGTTTTCCCCGCATTTCGCATCCATTTTGCTGCATATAGCGATAATTGGTAGCTGGTGGCAGAAATCGCTGCGGCGACACCGCTTAAATGCAAGTGGCGGGCAGAGGAAAAATAATCTTCATTGAAATCAGTGAGATCTAAGTGGCTTGCTGCTGAGCCCTTGCGGAAATACTCCACTTTGGGATCGGTTCCATTTTCAACTTTAGATTTGAGCTGAAACCCCGTTGGGTAATTTCCATCGAATTTAACACATTGATGATCAACGTGTTCTTTACCTAATGTACTTTGGATAAAACGTCCAAAAGAGTCATTGCCAAGGCGGCTTACCCAACCACTTTTTAAGCCGATACGGGAAAGGCCTATCGCCACATTCAGCTCTGCGCCTGCGGCACGGCGAACAAAGCTTTCAACCTCATGGAGCTCGCCCGTATTTGTCGCCACAAACATCATCATGGCTTCGCCGAGAGTTACAACATCTAATTGATTTTTCATGAATTAAATCTCCTTTAACAGAGAAACATAGTGTTCGGTTACCGCACGTAGGTCATCACCCTCAAGCGGGAATTCAATCCCGCGGGGAACGTTACTAGGAAGTAAGTTTAAGACGGCTTTCCATGACCCGTCGCTATCATCAAGAGCAACAGCAATACGTTTATTATCTGCACGTAACTGACAGGCTTTTACGTGGATATAAGCGACTAAAGGGGCAAAGTGCTGTGCGGCAACGACAGGATCTTCACCGAGCCAGTACCAATTGGCCATATCGAATGCCATTTTAATTGGCAGCTCTTTTTCTACGACATCCGCAAAAAAGCGTTTGAGTGGTGCAATGTGCCCACCAACCTCAGTTTGGTCATTTTCGATAACTAGTTGGGTAGAATAATGCTTGAGTAGGTTGATAACGTCCGTTAAATCATAATGTTCTGGTAGATCACCTAACGAGAGTTTAAGAAAACGGGCGTTTAATTTTTTTGCATCGTCGAAATAACGCTGGAGTGTTGAGATTTCAATCGGTGCATGATGCTGAAATAAGGTATCTGGCACAGAATAGACCGCGCTAAGTTGCCTTGTTTGTAGCCCGTTAGCGATATTATCAAGGTTATCGTTAGGCTGTAATAACTCTTGGCGGATCTCGATGCCATAAGCGTTTGCTCCTTGAATAGCATCAAATAAAGCGTGTTGGCCGCCAAGTTGTTTTACGGTTTGTGCGCCGTAGGCGGCGGTGACGACAATAATCTCTTTGCTCATGACTTTCCTCTGTCTTCTTGGCGGGGATGAACCCTATTGCCACTGCGAATAACTTATTATGGAATCGGTTCCATTTTGGTTTCTAGCGAGGAAAATCGAAAATCAGAGCTATATCACTAATCCGTGCTTGGTAAACGCTGAATTACCGATCTCCATCACAACTCTTTATGTAATGAATGCAATCGAAGGAAATTGCCAATAGGGGGCGGTTATAAATCAGTAATTAACTGTTTAATAAGAAAATTAAAAGGTGGTTAAAGGTGGTGGTAATACAAATAAGCTCTTTTTTTATTCCATATTAGATATTTTTTATTGCTACTTGTATCCCAATTTCTTAACCAAGCGCTTTTAATGAAATATTATTTCAATATATTAATTGAGAGATGAAATTTTGGTGCATAACGTCATGACAAAGAGCGTGGAAAAGCGTTATGCAAAAAGCTATGCAAAAAATTTTATCGGTTTGCTTCACCAGTATAGAAAAAATAAACGATAAAAATGAAGGATCTGGAGATGAAATTAATCAATACCACCGCACTCTACAGCACGCTGTTACTGACTACGGTTTCATGGGCACAGGCGAATACCTCTGAAAATGCAGGGGTGTATACCAAAGCATGTACGCCTGAACTAATACAAGCAGCAAAATCCAACGCCGACCTTTGTTATGGCGTGAATAGCAAAACGGATATTCAAATTACCAAGAAAAATGCGGACAAATACAAGGTAAAAGTCGTCATCATCGGGGAAAGTACTAATAAAAACTATATGCACACCTATGGTTATCCATTAGAAAACACGCCGTTTTTGTCTTCAGTCAATGGCCGCTTTTTTAACCACTTTATCAGCGCTGCGTCGAATACCGTGCCAACGCTGACGCGTGCATTAGCTAAAAATGATCTTAGCACTATCACGGAGCACCACGAAAAGCCTTACTACAACAATAATTCCATTGTTGACCTTGCTAATCAAGCGGGCTATGAAACCTACTATATTGGCAATAATGGTAGCTTTGGGGACGATGAAATCGGCTTCACAAATTACTTTTTAAAAGCCAATTATTTTTTACCGGTAAGGGATAGTAAAGCTGGGTTTGACAACTTGTTTGTGCAAGAGAAGTTTACGGTTGATGACAGTGTGAATAAACTGACTAATGACTTCAAAATGCTGCCCGCCTTTAAAGCCGCGTTAAATAACCCGTCAGATAAAGAAAAAGTCATTTTTGTGCATATGTGGGGGCCGCATCATGATGGCTGGCCAAAAGGTGCATGTGGGCTTATCAAAGAGAACTACAACATCAATCCTGAGCAGTTTGATACAGGGTGGGGCAGTTTGGTGAATTGTTATGTGTCAGGGATAAAACTCAGTGATGATTTTATTGGCGATGTGTATAACATTTTGCAAGAAAACAATAAAAATGGCGAAAACCCATTCTCTATTTTGTACTTTGCTGACCATGGGCAAGGCTTAGTGAAAGCGAATAAGCAACACGTTGCGGCTTTGGAGGCAGAATATAAAGGCTTCATTAAAGAAGGCAACTTGTATCTACGCCACGGACAACTGGTGAAAGGGGCATATCAAATTCCATTAGTGGTGATGAATTCGGACGATACACAGCGTGAATTCCGTGATGAAACATTAAGTGAGTGGAATTTATTTGATTACTTTGCGTCTTGGCTAGGGGTTGAAACGAACCTGACATCGCCAGCAAAAAGTATTGTCGCTGACACCATCACACCTGAAAAAGACATCGATGTGTTTGTTTTCCCACGAGATGAATTTGTGAAATATGACAGTTTACCGCAGGATACGGTACTTTCCCCTGCAACCCTTCACACAAAAATTATTGCGGATTAATGGAACAAAAAAGGCAGCGCTGATATTAAGTGCTGCCTTTATGATTTTTGTGTATTTAATGACAGCTCAATGCATCCGCGACTGCTTTAAAACGGGCGAATTTATCACGTAATTGTTGGTGACCTAGCGCATTAGGTTGGTATGTGGTGATTTTTGGCGTACTCGCTGCAATCGCCGCATCAAAACCTGAATAATACCCCGTTCCCACCGCAGCACACAGTGCCGCAGCTTGGCAGCCTGATTGCTGCACGTTCACGACATCTAACGGCAAGTTGCTCGCATCGCAGAACATTTGCATCCACAGTGGCGATTGTGTTGGCCCTCCCGTGAAACGGATGGACTCAGTGGCATTATCAAGGCCCACAATGCGGTCTTGGTGCAGTAAATGCGAGAACACGATGCCTTGATAAATGGCGTACACAATGTCAGCGTCGGTATGGTGTGAGCTCAACCCTAATAACCCGCCATGCAAGTTACTGTGGTAGTTCGAGCCGTACAGCCATGGGAAAAATAATATGTCATTTTTCCGTGTTGCCCCTTCAGCGACGCAATGGTTCAGCACGTCATAGTTTTGCAACCGTTGGTTGAAGAAATGGCGGGTAAACCACGCTAAATTACTGGCTGATGTTGGGCTGCCTTCGTGGACAAAATAGGTGCCTGGAATACAGTATTTACTCCAAACATACGGGTAGTCTGAGGGAACAATTTCGTCGAAAACACGGGTAGAAATCGTCCATGTCCCTGCAACGGCGCTGAGTTTGTCTTTTTGACTGACACCAGATGCTAATGCCGCACCAACCACATCAAAGAAGCCACCAAATACGGGCGTTCCTTCCACAAGACCAGATTCTTCAGCGGCTTGACGTGTCACCGTCCCTGCAAGTTCTGCGGAATTGATAACAGGAGCAAGCTTATCATTCACCTCATCAATGCCAAAAAGTTGGCAAAGTTTAGGGTCATAACTCGATTGGATTTGGTTAAACAGCTGGCTGCCTGAAATATTGGTTTCTTCGCAAGCGATTTGGTCTGTTAGGCGGTAACGAATATAGTCGTGCACCATCAAAACATGGCCTGTATCACGGTAGTTATCGGGCTCGTTTTCTTTTAACCAACGCAATAATGCGACAGGGTGGGAAGCCCACAACTGCTGTAAGCTCAGCGGATAAGCGTTGTCTGCGGTACCATTTTGATGCCATGCATCGACAATGGCTTGAGCCCGTGAATCTGAGGACACAATCCCTTTGCGAACAGGTTGGCCGTGTTTATCCAGTAAATACAGGCCTTTTCCGTGTGAGGAAAAGCTGACCCCTGCAATTTGGGATGCATTTAAACGGCTATTTTTGATGGCATCACGGATAACATGGCAAGCGGCTTGCCATAGTTCGTCCATATTCCGTTCGCTGAAGCCCGCCTCTGGGCTTTCTGTTGGAAACGGGTGCTCAGCAACGGTAATTTCTTGGCCTTCAGGCGTGTAGATCCCCGCTTTAATGACGGTTCCGCCGAGATCAACACCCATAAAAAATGTGCTCATTTTGGGCTCCTTTACGCGTTGTTCCAACCCGCTTGCTGCATTTTATCTTCCATCCACTGACGTGCTTTAATAATTTCGACGAGTGGCTCATCCGCTTTTTCCGTCCACATTTCAATTAAGAAAGTACCACGGTAATTTAGGCGTTTTAATAGCTTGAATAAATTCACAAAGTCGACGCAGCCTTCACCAAATGGCACATCGCGAAATTGCCCTTTGCAGGTGTCTGTAACGGCATAAGTATCTTTTAAATGAATGGCCGCAACATGTTCAATACCTTTTGTGAATTCTTGCTCCACATCATTGCCCCAAGCGGTCAGGTTGCCAACATCAGGGTAAACGCTGAACCATGGCGAGCGAATCTTGTCGGACAATGCTTGCCATTTGCTAATGGAGTTCATAAATGGCGTATCCATGATTTCCACCGCACACATCACTTGGGAAGCGGCGGCGATTTCACTCACCCACTGCATACCTTTTTCAAAATTTGCAATGGTTTGGGCATCTTGTTCTTCATAATACACATCGTATCCAGCCAACTGGATAGTACGGATACCTAAGTCTTGAGCCAGTTTGATGGCTTTTTCCATTAAGGTATATGCCATTAAGCGAGTGGCTTCATCGTGGCTACCAAACGGGAAGCGGCGATGACCAGACAAACACATACTTGGGATGCGAACGCCAGTATCTTGCATGGCTTTGACGAGCGCTAAGCGTTCTGCTTGGCTCCAGTCTAATCGGGCAAGGCGCTCGTCAGTTTCATCTACTGACATTTCAACAAAATCAAATCCCGCGGCTTTGGCTATAGCTAACTTTTCTAACCAGCTGTTGTTTTTCGGTAAGGCTTTTTCGTAAATTCCAATCGGATGCTTGCGCATAATAATCTCCCTGAAAAATTTAACTTTGTGACGATGCTTTATTGAGTTTTTGGTTACGGGTCATAGCACGTTTGGTGCTCCATTTTTCTTTGAAGAATTTGAACGCTAACGCCAAGATTAAGGTGATACCCCAAACCGCAAGGTTAAAGTGCAAGCTGATACCGAGCAGGCTTAAACCCGTTGCAATCACCTGCAAAACCAAGAGCGCACAGAACACACGGCTCACCTTACCAACTCCCCCGAATGGGTTAGTTCCGCCTAATACGATGGCAAGGATGGTCAGTAATAAATAAGAATCACCGTATCCCATACGCGCCGAGTTAAAGCGCGCCATCATAATCAGCCCTGCCAGCACACACAGCAGGCTTGAAATGGTGTAAATCGCAATCATTACACGATCAGTTCGAATGCCACTGAACCACGTTGCGTTGATATTGCTGCCGCTCATGTAGATATTTTTGCCTAAGCGGGTGCAGCCTAAGAACAGCGCCAATAAAATAGCGGTGACAATAAAGATAATCATGGCAATCGGCACACCAAAGACGGTATCAGAACCGATAGCGCGTACAATCGGTGGCATCCCACTGAGCGCCGCGCCTTTGGTTAGATATACGCCAATACCGCTGATGATGGTCATTGTCCCTAAGGTCACAAGGATAGGGTGGGCACCGATATGGGAAATCATTAACCCCGTTAAGCTACCGATAATCACGGCAATCACGGTCGCGCCCACTAATGCAATCACCAGCCACATAATCTGCGTGCCAGTACCTGCATCGACGGGGAGGTAATTAATGAACACCCACGCCATAAATAACCCTGTTAAGTTGGCAGTACTGATGATCGCAAGGTTCAAGCCACCGCTTAACATAGGCACGAACATGGCAAATGTCAGTAAGCCCAACTCAGGGAGCTGGAAGGTAATACTCAAAAAAGTATTTTGAGTGAAAAAGTGCCCCGGCATAGCGATACTGAAGGCCGCGATAGCCAGTACAAAGATTGAAAGCAGTCCGATAACAGAGCCATCAATTTTAAAAAAAGCTTGTTTTTTCATGGTGATATTCCTGTTAAACAAAACCTACGTCCGTCTCTTTGCGTTTCTTATAATGGGTAATACAAATCGCAATGAGGATAACCATACCGATGACGATATTGACGAAGTAGTTTGAGACACCAATCAGGTTAAGGCCGTTTTTCAAGATACCGATGAGGAATACCCCCATCAGCGTACCGATAACGCTTCCACGCCCACCCGATAAGCTAGCGCCACCTAATACGGCCGCTGCGAGCACATCTAACTCACCACCAACGAGGGCACTTGGCACGACTTCGCTCATACGGTAGGTCTGCAACATGCCACCAATGGCTGCCATTGCACCGAGATAACCGTACGCAAACAGGTAGATGACCCATACCCGAATACCGATACGAGATGCCGATTCTTGGCTACCTCCTACTGCATAAAGTTGGCGGCCAATATGGGTTTTGTTCATTAAAATCCACGTTAAACAGGCGATCCCCAACATGACAATCAGTGGCAAGCCAATTTGGTAATATTCCCCGTCTACTTCGAAAGGTAAGATAGTCACAGGGTCGACCCACCAATCAGGCAAGTCATAAATGCTGTGCCCGTTGGTTAGCCACATCAACATACCGAATAGTAGAGATTGCATACTGATAGTGATAATGATCGACACAACATTCAGCGAGTAAATCAAAATCGCGTTGATTAAGCCGAAAGTGATCCCGATGATAATCGCCAGCGTGATGCTTAATGCGGGGCTGGCAATAAAGCCTTGCAGCAGCCACGTAGCAATGACGTATTGAACGACGGAGGCCACCGCAGCAAAGGAAATATCAATCCCGCCCGTGACTAGAACAACAAATAACCCTAAAGCAAAGATACCGGTGACTGCATAGCTTTCACTCAGGTCGAGTAAATTTTGGATCGTCAAAAATTGCGGGCTCATAGTGGTGAAGAAAACCACCATAATCAAGATGACCCACGTTAACCAACCTTCAACAGATTGGGGGCGAAGTTTTTGCCAATTAGCCATTGATGATTTCCTCCAATTGCTGCTCATTGATGGAATCCGTCACAATTTCTTTGACGATAGAGCCTTGTTTCATATGTAAAATTCGGTCGCAGTTGTAATAAGCTTCGGAGGCTTCATCGGTAATTAACAAAATGGAAATTCCGACACCGGATAAACGGTGGATCAGTTTATAAATACTGTCTTTTGCACCAATATCGACCCCAACAGTTGGCGAATCGAGAATCAACACTTTAGGGCGTGTTAAAATCCATTTCGCCAGTACCACTTTTTGTTGATTACCGCCAGATAGCGTTGAGAGGGCGTTATTCGGGTCAGTGACTTTGATGTCTAAGTCGGCAATCCACTCTTGCACAATGTCTTGGCACTGTTTTTCATCGATTAAATGCAGCGGAGTTTTGAGGCGATCCAGAATTGAAATCACCATATTGTCCGCGATGGATTGTTGCAAAATCGCGCCTAAAGTCAGGCGGTCTTCAGAGACATAACCAATACCGTGTTTAATCGCGTCGGTATTATTTTTTAACTTAACGGGCTTGCCTTCAATGTTCATTTCACCGCTATCTGGGTGGGTGATCCCAAACAATGATAAGGCGAGCTCAGTACGGCCAGAGCCTAGTAACCCACATAAACCCAGTACTTCACCGCGTTTTAAGTTCAGTGACACATCGCTATATTGCCCCGCACGGCTTAAGTTTTTCAGCTCTAACACTGAACGGCGGTCTTCGGCATTATTCGGTGGCTTACGCTCATGGACGATGTCTAAACCCGTCATGAGTTCAGTAATTTTGCGGGTAGTCAGGCCTTCAGCGGGCCATGTGCCAATTTTTTGCCCATCACGGATAACCGTAATGCGGTCTGAAATTTCTTTCACTTCTTCCAAACGGTGGCTAACAAATACGACTGTAATACCTTTATCTTTTAAATAGTTAACGGTAGATAAAAGCTGGTTTACTTCGGTACGGGTTAATGACGCCGTTGGTTCATCCATAATCACTAGACGTGCGTCTGCGACTAATGCACGGCAAATTGCCACTTGCTGGCGCTGGGCAATAGGTAAAAACTGCACGGGAGTATCTGGATTGATGGTAAAAGACAGCTCGTTTAGGATTTCTAACGCTTTCTCACGCAGTTGTTTTTTACGAAACCAGCCAAAATAGCCTTTGAGATTCAGCTCAAAAGCGATATTTTCCGCAACGGTTAAGTTCGGAAATAACGATAAATCTTGGTAGATAACTTGCACGCCTAATTCACGGGCTTTGTCTGGCGTTAAACGGTTATAGCTTTTGCCGTCAATCTCAATTTTACTACCGTCATCAGGGGCATAGACACCACTAATGGTTTTGATCAGTGTGCTCTTCCCGCACCCATTCGTGCCCGCTAAGCAGTGCACTTCACCTTTGTTGAGCGTCAAATCGATATTGCGTAGCGCGCGGTGGCCGCCAAAGCTTTTGGAAAGGTCGCGCAAGGTAATGAGTGGATCGGATTTGTCTGCTTTTGAGGTGGTTGTCATAAGTACAATTCCTACTGCAAATAAATTGGTGTTGGCTTGTTCTTCAGCGTTCGAGCTGCCGCGCTATTGGGGGCAACTCGAACGATTTGAAAACAGAAAATTTAAAATCTGGGTAAATCTTATTTTTTTGTTTTATATGACATTTTACAGCGAGTAATTACAGGCCGACTTCAACCAGTTTTTTGGTGTTCTCAATATTCAAGTTGACTGGGTTATCACTTAAAATGGTGTTGCCACTGACTTTAATTTCACCCATATCACCGATTGAAACGCCATCTTTGATCTCTTCGCCATTCATCATTGCAGTTGCAACTTGAACGAAAACTTGTCCTGCCACTTTTGGATTGGAAATATAGCCGCCATCAATTGCGCCTTTTTCCAGTAATTTGATACCTTGGCCTGGGGTGAAAGTACCGAATACACAAGTTTCCGCATTTTTACGGCGTTTATCGATAGCACGACCCGCACCGATAGGGCCTTGTGAACCGAATGACATGATGCCTTTTAGGTCTTTATGTTTGGATAACAGGTCATTAGCGGTACGCATTGAGTCATCAACGGATTCAGCGACGCCGAAACGGTCATCGACCATTTGCATTTTCGGGTAGTTAGCTTTTTGGTAAGCGATAGCGGCATCTGCCCACTCATTTACCAGAGGAACGGTTAAGCTACCAACAAACATGGCGTATTTACCTTCTTCACCCATACAGGCCGCCATATCTCTCATATGGTTAGCGCCCATGCTTTGGGTGTCGAGTAATTCGAAGTCCCAGTCTGCGTTAGTTTGGTTTGGTGATTCGTGGGTGATAACTTTGATACCCGCTTCTTGCGCACGTTTCAGTACTGGCTCAAGCACTTTTGCATCGTTTGGCACGACACCGATCACATCCACTTTTTTCGCGATTAAATCTTCAATTGCACGAACTTGTTCCGCAGGGTCAGCTGTTGTTGGACCAACTTGGAATGCATTCACACCGAGTTTTTTACCTTCTTCGGTAATCCCTTGTTCCATCACGTTAAACCAAGGAATACCACCGACTTTCACCACAACGCCCATGGTAAATGGTTTTTGTGCTTTTTGAGATTCAGCCATCGCAACATTTGAAAACAGTGCAACGCTCATTAAACAAGGTAAAACTAGCTTCTTCATGTTCATAGTTGTATTCCTTAGTGTAGATGGATACTAAAATCGGCTATCTCATCAACGTAGGGTCAATGGTATTATCGAATTTAGGTATGCCTATAATTAGGTGCTTAGGAATTATGGATACATAATATCCCTGCACTTTTTTAATACAGAAAATAAATTAACGATTATTATTTTACTTACATCACGGTTACGGACTTTTTATATTTTAATAAATTACTTATCGCACTCGATAATATTCAAATTTGGAAATTTCGTTTGAAAATTAGTATCATTCAGCTTATTGGTAATGAGTACGTTAATATCATCGAATGTACAAACTTGGCTAAATGCATATTTTCCAAGCTTACTGTTATCCGCGAGCAAAACGGTATTTTCAGATACCTGCAACATAATGTTTTTTAGTTTTGAGTTTATTTCGCTACCATCACGAATACCATTTTCAATATTAAAACCTTGGCATGATAAAAATAAGGTTTTAATTTGGAAGCTACGAATAATGCTTTCTGCAATCGGGCCATGGAAGTCATCATGGCGTTCTGAATATTCGCCGCCAATCCCAATAACACGAACTCGGTCGCGGCACGCTAATGCTTGGATAATTTTGACGGAATTCGTGACCACCGTAATATCGATGTCTGGAATTTGCCTTGCCAGAAACCAGCATGTACTGCTGTTATCTAACATAATACAGTCGCCGGGCTGGATAAATTTCAGCGCAGCTTTGGAAATTTTCATTTTCGCATCAGGGTGCTCTTCGGTTCTTTTGCGAAAAGACTCTGCACCATCAACCATTTGACTGAGTTTGACCGAGGATGGTATTACGTTGACCATCGGCATTTCTTCTTGGTCAATGGCGACAGCACCACCGAAGCTACGAATGATACGATTTTCGCGTTCTAACACCGTTAAATCGCGACGGATCGTTTCTTGGGAAACTAAGCATAACTGAGCTAATTCACGCACTAACGCCGAACCATTTTGCACAACATGGGAACAAATTAATTTATGGCGTTCGGCTTGTAACATTTTTAGCTCCTATTCTTTCCACGATATTTATTCTGCCTGCGTTACTTTTTTTTTGTCGTGACTGGATTCAAGTAATCCCTTTTTGAAAAAAACAAAGCATTTTAAAGTGATCTGAATTGGCTATATTTGAAATTTAGTTGGTTTTGTTGCATTCAATATGTGATTTAAATCTCGTTATTTGCCTTATCTTTCCGCGTTATTCATAGGAAGCAAAAAAGATTGGTCTAACTCGGTCACTTTACCACACGCTAGAATTGACTAAAGATGACTAAATATGCCCGAGCGTGACTGAGTTAGCCTGAATTGTTGCGAGTTTGTAAATGTGACTGCTTTTTAAATCAGCAAAATCTGTTTACCTTAATAGGTAGAGACAGGTTATCAACACACAAAACATACCCAGAGAATAAATTTTTGTTGTTGATATTTAAGCAAATTTTATAGCTAGGGGATCATTATGTTAGAAAAACTCAAACAACACGTCTTTGAAGCGAACCTTGCTTTACCAAAACACAACTTAGTGACGTTCACATGGGGTAACGTCAGTGGGATTGACCGTGAAGCGGGTCTGATGGTGATTAAGCCGTCGGGTGTGGACTATGAAACTATGCAGGCAGAAGACATGGTCGTCGTTTCATTAGAAACGGGGAAAGTGGTGGAAGGGAAATACCGTCCCTCTTCTGATACAGACACCCATTTAGCCCTTTACAAGGCATTTCCTGAAATCGGTGGCATTGTGCATACTCACTCTCGCCACGCAACCATTTGGGCGCAAGCAGGGCAACCATTAAGTGCGTTAGGCACCACACACGCTGACTATTTTTATGGTGAAATTCCGTGTACGCGTTTAATGACAGAAAGTGAAATTGCCGGTGATTATGAAAGGGAAACGGGCAATGTCATCATTGAAACCTTTAAAGAAAAAGGCATTACAGCAAAAGATGTTCCTGCGGTATTAGTCAATAGCCACGGCCCTTTTGCATGGGGAACGAGCCCTGACAACGCCGTGCATAATGCGGTCGTTCTGGAAGAAATTGCCTATATGAATTTATTTACTCGCCAATTACAGCCTGCGGTAGGGGCAATGCAACAAGAACTGTTAGATAAGCATTATTTACGTAAGCACGGCAAAAATGCGTATTATGGTCAAAAGTAAATTTTCAATAATTCATATTTAAATACAATGATAATAGCCACAAATAAATATTTTATGTGGCTATTTTATTTTATAATAACAATTATACACGATGTTTATAATTTAAAAATCGTGACCTTGGTATCGAATGGTTATATTAAAAAAGTGGATTAAAAAATCCCTATTACTTCAAAATAACAAAACAATAGGGATGCGTTTGAAATTAAAGCGTGACGCCCATTTTAAAAATCGCTAATTCACGAAAATCATTGATTTCATTTTTGGTTTGTTCGCCATTGACGATTTTGACGACGTGCGAAATAAAATCATCCAGTAATTGGTTCATGGATTTACCGTTTAACAGTGCGCCTGCGTTAAAGTCAATCCAGTGGGGCTTTTTAGCGGCTAACTCATTGTTTGTTGCAATTTTTAAGGTGGGTACGAAACCGCCATACGGCGTCCCACGGCCTGTGGTAAATAACACCATATGGCAGCCAGCTGCACCTAACGCACTGGTTGCAATCGCATCGTTACCTGGTGCGCTCAATAAATTAAACCCTGATGTTGTCAGGCGCTCGCCGTATTTTAAGACGTCCATGACTTGGCTGGTGCCCGCTTTTTGCGTACAACCAAGGGATTTTTCTTCAAGGGTCGAAATGCCACCTGCTTTATTACCCGGTGATGGGTTTTCATAAATTGGCTGATCATGGGCGATAAAATATTGTTTGAAGTCGTTGATCATCTCGACGGTTTTTTCGAAGGTATTTTCGTCATGGCTATGGTTCATCAAAATTTGTTCTGCACCAAACATTTCAGGCACTTCGGTTAATACCGTCGTCCCATTATGGCTCACCAAAAAGTCAGAAAAACAGCCTAATAATGGGTTTGCGGTGATCCCTGATAATCCATCGGAGCCGCCACATTCGAGGCCAAATTTCACTTCACTGAGTTTGCCTGCAACGCGTTTATCTTGCCTAACAACTTGATAAAGTTCGTTAAGATGCTCAACGCCTGCTTCAATTTCATCTTCTAATTGTTGGCACACCATAAACTTAACGCGGTCTGCATCAAATTCACCGAGAGTTTCTTTAAAGGCAGCAACTTGGTTGTTTTCGCAACCAAGTCCAATCACTAATACGCCCCCTGCATTCGGGTGCTTTACCATATCTTGCAAAATGGTGCGGGTAGTTAAGTGATCATCCCCTAATTGGGAGCAACCTAAGGTATGGTTGTATAAATACATGCCATCAATATCATCGGCATTGCTATTTTGTTTTTGGAACCGCTCGATCATTTTACGGGCGAGGGCGTTGACACAACCCACTGTTGGGATCACCCAGATCTCATTACGAATCGCCACCTCACCATTGGCACGGCGATAGAGTTGAACATCAGGATCCGCTACGGTTGCCGAAATCGCATTATGCTCAGGGTGATATTCATAGTCATTTAATGCGCTAAGATTGGTCGCGGTATTATGGGTATGTACATGCTCCCCAATGTTAATATCGACGGTGGCGTGGCCTATTGGCGCCCCATATTTCATGACATTTTTGCCTGTTTCAATGGTAGTTAAGGCAATCTTATGCCCACGGCTCACATCTTGTTTTAAGGTAATTGATTGATCTTCAATGGTGAATGTATCCCCAGCGAACCTATCGATTAGTGTGACGGCGACATTGTCATGAGTATGTATTTTTATAATTTCTTTTTGCATGTTTTGCTCCCTGAGCGGTGCATCGGACTGAAAAGATCAGTTGGGTGATTATTTTCAATTTTTCTGCCTAATTTTCATGCATTATACGGTCTGGTTTATATCTTTAAAAGGTGTTATACCAATTTTTTGATAAAATTATTTCTGGCTCATATTCTCGCTTCCCCATCATTGGGTAATTTCGTTATACTAAAGCCATAAAAGCATTGCCAAGTTAGGCCATACTGCAAAAGGAGAAAATCATGAGCTCAGCTGAGAGCGAACCGCGCCTGTACCAGCAAGTAGCCGCACTGGTTAAAGAACGTATTGAAAATGATGAATACCCTGTTGGCACTAAACTCCCCGCAGAAAGGCTATTGGCAGACGAAATGAATGTCAGCCGCACTGTGATCCGCGAAGCCATTATTATGTTAGAAGTGGAAGGCTATGTGGATGTTCGGAAAGGCTCTGGTATACATGTTATCAGCAATCGGTCTAATAACTCTGTCAATACTGAGGGTGGCTTAGAGTTTAGCCGCTGTGGGCCGTTTGAATTATTGCAAGCGAGGCAGTTGATCGAAAGCCACATCGCGGAGTTTGCCGCGACTCAAGCCACCAAAGAAGATATTTTAAAACTGCTTGAAATTCAAAAAAATGCACGCAAAGAAGACCGTTTTCGTGATTCTGCGTGGGATCTGGCATTTCACATGCAAATTGCGGCTTCAACTCATAACAGCGCGATGGTAGTGATTGTCGAACAAATGTGGAGCCAACGGTTGCGTAACCCATATTGGTTAAAACTTCATGAGCACATCGATAACCGCTCGATTGAAAGCTGGTGTGATGAGCACGACCAAATCTTACAGGCATTAGCCCGTCGTGACCCAAAAGGCGCAAGGCAAGCCATGTGGCAGCACTTAGAAAACACCAAAAAAATGTTGTTTAACGCCACCAGTGATGACTTCGAATTTACGATGGATCGTTATTTCTTTGCGGATAGCCCACCGGTTGACCAAAAGGACTAGCTAGTCTTCATCATCCTCTGAAATTTGCTTTAATGCGGGAAGGTTTACTAAGACAATTTTCCCGTATTTTGCATCAATCCAGCCTAATTTTTCCCATGCTACCAATCGCTTATTGATGGTTTGGCGAGTGGTATTAATAATCGTCGCAAGGTCATCTTGAGTGAGGTATAAACTCAACTGAGTGCCTTTTTCATGGGGCTCTCCATAGCCTTCCGCTAAACTTAAGAGGCGTTTTGCCAGCCTTGCAGAAACCGAAAGCAGGGCGCTGTCATTGATAATCGTGAATGCATTGCGGATCACTTTACAGAGCAGAATATTTAAAAACTGATAGAAAACCGGGTATTTTTCCAAGATCTGAGAAAGATCTTTTGGGGAAATGGTCAGCAAGATTGTTGGGCTAATGGCTTTTGCATCGTGAGTGCGTGCTGATTTATCCAGCATGGCAATTTCGCCAAACCAGTTACCGGGGGAAAGGTAACGAAACACGCATTCACGCCCGTCAGTGGAGATAGAACTGACCTTTACTGAACCTTGGATGACGGCATACAACCCGCGAGCGGGGTCACCTTGGTAGTGAACCATTTCACTGTCATGATAAAAACGCAGCGTGGCGCACTCCATCAGAGCGCTACTCAAATAATCGGGTAAGTTACTGAACCAGCTATTGGTTTGTAAAACGTCTAGCACTTCAGCATGCGTCATAACCAACTGACTGTTTTGTACAGCAATGTTCATTTGAATGCTCCCTGCATGAGTCATAAGCCTTATCATGGCATTAGGTAGGGTTATGTTCAATCATGAACAACAGCAACAGGTAATTCAATGGGTTTGATCTAAAAATAGAAAATCCCGAGTCATCAATGATGACTCGGGAAGGTTTCACATCAAACGAAATTAGTCTTCAAATTTCTTTTCGATGCCGAGTTTTTTCAATGTAAGGATTAACAGGCCGCCGATAAAGGCAACTAAGGCAATGAAATACAAGCCAGCTCGCGCGGATTCAAAGGTGGTTTCTGCCCAGACTCTTAAGTTTGGTGCGACAAAACCGCCTAAGTTGCCCACTGAGTTAATTAAAGCGATACCCGATGCAGCCGCCGTTCCGCCTAAATAAGCAGACGGGAAGCTCCAGTACAGAGGTTGCATCGCTAAGTGACCCGCGGCTGCCACACACAGTGCAATGATGGCAATCACTGGAATGCTATCGAATAAGCCTGATACTGCAATCCCCGCAGCCCCTAACATAAAGGTAATGGCAGCGACTTTACGGCGCTCTTTTAAGCGCTCAGAAATACGTGGTACATAGTAAACTGCGATAGCGGCACACAGTGGTGGAATTGCGGTTACAAAGCCGACTAACACACCTACTTTACTACCTAATAATGTCGCGATTTGTGTTGGTAAGAAGAAATAAATACCGTATCCACATACTTGAACGGTGAACCAAATCAAGCACAGATACAGAACGCGCATATCTAGCAGGGCACTCAGCGCACCTTTCGGGCTGTGACCTTTTTTCGCGTCTTCTTCTAATGCAAGTTTCGCAGCAAGGGCATTTTTCTCGTCATCCGTTAGCCATTTGGCTTTTTCCGGGCGATCATCAAGGTAGAAGAATACCCAAATCCCGACGATGGAAGCTAATAAACCTTCCACAACGAACATTAACTGCCAGCCATATAACCCAAAGGCAAAGAATGAACCTTCTAGGGCCAGCAATGAACCTGATAATGGTCCGCCAATAATAAATGCGAGTGGTGCACCAAACAGGAAGTAGCCTGTGACTCGCGCACGGATGTTTTGTGGGAACCAGAAGGTTAAATATAAAATAACCCCAGGGAAGAAGCCGGCTTCACTGACACCGAGTAAAAAGCGTAAGACAATAAAGGTAGTTTCATCATGGGCAAACATCATTGCCGCAGAGATTAACCCCCATGTGACCATGATGCGCGATAGCCAAACGCGCGCACCAATGCGGTATAACAAGATATTACTCGGCACTTCAAATAATGCGTAACCGATAAAGAAAATCCCTGCGCCGAATGCATAAGCGGCGTCGCTTAACCCTGTTGTTAGCTGAAATTCTTGTTTAGCAAAGCCAATATTCGAGCGGTCCAAGTAAGCTAATATGAACATTAATACCACCATCGGTATTATTTTTCGTATCGCTTTGCTGGTTGCTGATGATAAGTGGTCAATATTGGTGGACATGGTTCACCCCAGTATTTTTATAAGGTAATGATGTTATCTATTCATTTTTATTACGTGTTTAGCCCACCACTGAAAAATCAGCAGAGTAGAGTATAGAGCTATTAAATAGGTAATTTAAATGAATAATTCTTGTTATTTATTTCCCTTTCCCTTGCTGTGAATAATTAAAATATCAGGAAAGGGATTTTTTATTATTTCACGTTAAATTTTGCTAATGCTTCTGGTTTTAACGTTGTGCCTGCGCCCGGTGCGGTTGGGGTGCTGTACACACCGTCAACCACTTCCACTGGGTCAACAAAGCAGTCCAGTGTCCATGGAATAAATTCCAATAATGAACAGGCAGGGTGCGCCATTACGAGATGCAATTGTGCCTGCATCATATCGCCATGGTGCGGTGTGACTGGCAGGTTAAATGCCATACCGAGGTCGGCAATTTCCCACACTGCGGTTAAGCCACCACAACGGGTTGCATCCGGTTGTAAGTAGTCAACTGCGCCAGCAAGTACAAATTCTTTAAATGAATCATTGTGATACAGTAACTCACCTAAAGCGATTGGCGTATCCATATAAGCCGCTAATTGCTTATGGCTCGCCACATCATCGTGCCACAGTGGTTCTTCAAACCATTTGATATTGAAATCATTCAAACGGTGGCCATATTGTTTAGCGATGCTGATATCCCATTTACCATTCGCATCAACCATTAAGTCAATATCGTCGCCGATTGCGTTGCGAACGGCTTCGATACGTTGTAAATCTTCCCGTGGGTCGGGTTTACCAATCTTCATCTTGATAGCTTTAAAGCCTTCTTCGAAGATCATTTTTTTACAGTCATCAACAAGGTCGTTTTGGCTACGCACTAACCAACCGCAGTCGGTGTTATACGCATTCACTTTATTGTGCTTTGAACCACCAAATAATTGCCACAGAGGCTGCTGCGCCGCTTTGGCTTTTAAATCCCACAGTGCGATATCAATGGCGGAGATTGCCATTTGCATTAACCCTCCACGTCCCACCCAAATATTGGTGGAGCTACGAGTGAGTTTACGGTGCAAATAACGCACTTCGTTCGGGTCTTCACCCAGTAACATAGGGCCAAATACATCTTCAATGATGGTGGTAATTAAACGGTCTGTTGTAATGTCTGCGTGCGTGCCAGTGTGGCCATAACCCACTAAACCGCACTCTGTTTTAATCATTACACCCGGCATTCCCCAGTGGGTAATACTATGGGTTGAATCGCCGATCAGGTCATTGGTGACCGGTACGTGCATGATAAAGGTGCTAATTTCTTTTATTTTCATTGCTATTCCCAGGTGTTGAAAAGTGTCTGAGAGCCAATCTAGCAGTGAGAATTGGAATTAACTGTCAAATGATTTACAGATTGTGCCGATGTACCGTTTTTTAATAATAAATATGAGCTAGATCTCTTTATTTTGTATGATAACTCATAAATAAATACTCAAATTGGTATAACAACTTAAGTTGACGCATTTAATTTGAAAGGGAAAAGTTTGAGGAGTTAATAATAGCAAGGCTAATTTATTGATTTTAATTAAAAATAAAAATTTTTATCAAGCTATAGGGTTAATTATTGAGTAGGTTTAGAATAATCGCGGTAAAACTCAGCGGGTGATGGATGACAAATGTGTAAACGATTTTTTTTACTGTTTTGCGTGTTACTGGTAAATTCAATTTCGCAATCGTTGGCGACCGAGATAAACAGCACCGATGATTGGAAACTTGCCGATATCCCGCCAAAATTAGTGCAGACCAAAGCGTCAGAAATTATCTTTTCACCAATTGCAGGTGAAATGCGAGCAGTTGCTGAGCTAAATGCAGATCACGGTTTTTACGCTTATTCCCCCGCAGGGGATTACTGTGCAATGCAATTTGGCAATGATTATGCTTTTGTGAAAACCTCATCTTTTACCAACAAAAAGCCTCGCTACGTGCCAGAAGTGGACCGATTGAATGATTTGCAGAACCCGATTTATGATTATTTGATCACCCACCAAAAAACCCCTGTTTACCGTACAACCGACAGCAATAGCCCGCAAATTGCCTCTTTATGGGATAACTTGCGCTACCCTGTTTTGGCTCGAATGATTAAAACAGATAAAACAGGGGAGAAAACTGCATGGCTAACCATTCGCCTTGGGGATCGTTTGGGATATGTTCAATTACAGGATGTGGCGTTGGATAAAGGCATTCCTATCTTAACCTACCACCATATTTTGCAAGATAGCGAAAATAAAAACTTCCGCAATACCTCGACGACGACATCCGTTGAGGCATTCAGTGAGCAAATGAATTACCTTAAAGAGGCGGGTTACCAAACATTGTCTCTAGAAGATGTGGAAGATTATTTGAATAAAACGGCCAATCTGCCGGGTAAAGCCGTGGTACTCACTTTTGATGATGGTTTGAAATCGGTTTACCGCTATGCGCTGCCCATTTTAAGGAAGAACCAGCAGCAAGCGACACTATTTGTGATTTCCTCACGGATTAAAACGCAACCACAAAAATGGTCGGCAGACTCGTTGCAATTTATGAGCAAGCAAGAGATTAAAAATAGCCAAGATGTTTTTAATATCCAGTCTCATACGCATTTTTTACACCGTTTAGACAACCACAACTCGCCTATTTTATTTAGCCGCAAAGAACACACGATCATGTTGGATTTTAAACGATCGATGAAGATTTTGAGTCACTTCGAGCCGGATCAACGTTACTTAGCTTACCCGTTTGGTGGCTATAACGCATCGGCGATGGAAGCCGCGAAAGAGGCAGGGTTACATATCGCGGTGACGACGATCCAAGGAAAAGTGAAACTAGGGGATAACCCATTTGCCTTAAAACGCTTATATGCGTTTCGTACCGACCCACTGGATAAATTTGCCCAAATGGTGGGTAACAGCGAGCAAAGCGTTGTGAACCAAAATATTATTGTTGATAAGTAGCCAGCTCTTCTTGACGCATTGGGTTTTCAAAACGAAAACTCAATGCTCATCTGCCTGTTTGCCTGATCCCATCTCTTTTAAAAAACGTTGTTGATAGACAAACAACTCTTTGGCACTAATGCAGTGGTAATCCATCGAAAATTGTTTCGCGGTTTGCTCAATAATTTTAGCCAGAGCAGGGTAATGACGATGATTCCAGTTGGGAAATAAGTGGTGAGTCAGGTGAAGGTTTAGCCCACCAAGCCAATAGGTTAACCAACGTGGTGTCGTTTGCCAGTCATAAGTGGTTGAAAATGTGTGGGTATAAAAGCCATGGGGCATGTTGCCTTCTTTGGGTGGGGTATAAAAAGTGGCTTTTGCCCAATGGGTACCAAGTATCAATACAACAAATATTAATGATGCAAACATTTGGCTGAGTATGTAGGTCAAGAGCAGCATGCCAAGGCTGATATCGTGCAAAACCATAGCGGGGATCACAATGGCTATCACCAAATGCAACAGTTTTGCCATGATAAACGCCAATATACCTTGTTGCCCTTGATGACGCATATGGGGGGCTACGCGGGTAAAATGGAACCTATCCATCCAATCAAAAAACCAAATAAGTGCAGGGAATGTCATTGCTGCAATCAATGGCCAATACAGGTGCTGGGCTCGCATAAAAGGATACCAGCGCTGGTAAGGGGTTTGGCGTAAGACAAAATTCTCTTCAATATCCAAGTCATAATGGCGAATATTGGTGTGAGCATGGTGAAAAATAATATGCCGCACGCGCCAACATTCAGGGTCTAAGCCAAGGGGGATGGTGACCCAAAAGTTGAGCCAGTAATTGGCTTTGGCGTGTTTAAAAATTGCATTGTGCGAGGCGTCGTGCACTAAATTAATCGCCAATAATAAGGCGAAGCAGATAAAACTGGGATAAAAAACAAAAAAGGCCCACGATGCATTGAGAAACAATGCCGCAAAATAGCTGCCTAAACAACATAATACCAATACGGCGCTTTTGGCATAAAAACATCCGTCAGCAAATCGGTGATCGGCATTATCATGCAAATATTGTTTAGCCGCCTTGTTCAAGGCTTTTTGGAAGTCTTGATCATGGCGGTGCTGGTAACTGAGAGGCCTAAGTGGCTTAAGCGACATTCGCCACCGCTATTGGTTTTCGGCCAATCCCAATTAGCATCAATAAGCTATGTAGCCATAATGCGCTGGTAAAAATGACCCAGAATGGTGTCGTCCATTGCCAAATAAATACCACGCAAATCAGCAATAAGCAGGCGATAAAAAACCAGCTCATTAGCCCTGATTTTCGCCCATCAGAAATCCCCGATAATGCCACGGTTCCTAAGGCTAACAGCACAAATAAAACCACCTGTTGCAGTGTCGTACCTTGGTAGCCATAGCCATAAAGGTAGACATAACCGATAACCAGCGTAAATAAGAGAAGCGTGCCTATTACCAGGGCTACTTGGTTGACGCGAAATAGCGGTGTCGGTTTTTGCGCTGGCTGACTAGCGCGTTTTATAATCCGCCAGAAAGGTAAGTTGCTGTCAATAAACGGGTTTTCAGAAGCTGGTGTCCCTTTAATACCAAAATGATGTTCAGTTTCAGGGAGTTTGGCAAACGTGCCGAACAGTTTATCCCAAAAAATAAAGCTTCCCGCAAAGTTACGATTGGAATAGTGCCCTTCTTTCACATGGTGAACACGGTGGTGCTGTGGCGTTACCATAAATTTTTCTAGCCAGCCTAAACGCGGGATCAGAGCACTGTGGTTAAAAAACTGGATGGTATAGTGCAAAATGGAGACGGTGAGAAAAACCTCTAGCGGGATCCCCATTAACGCCAATAACATAAAGAAAGGGATTGATGTGAGGGATGAATACCAAGAATTTCGCACCCCTAATGACAGGTTATAATGTTCCCCTTGATGGTGAACAACATGCACCGCCCACAATACTCGGTAGGTGTGGTGCAATCGATGCAGCCAGTAGAAGCCAAAGTCCCATGCTAAAATGGTAAAAATCCAGACTAACGCTGTTGGCCAGCTTTCGACAAGATTGAACGAGTAGTGAGTGACCACAAACCCATAGCAAAAAATCTCTAACCCTCTAAATAACCACAACATAATATGGCCAGAGTTCAGGTTAAAAACCAATTCTTGCCAGCTTACTGTGCCCTTTTGTGTTTTGGCGATCACTAAGCCTTCTGCGACAACGATCGCTAACATAAAAATAATGGGAAAGGTTAATTCATTCATGAGCGTTTTCTCTCTAAGCGGTATTTTGCGGCGTGGACAACCCACAGTGCGCAACAAGCCGTTACTGCTCCAGTGACAACATCAATAAATAAGTGGCGTTTTAGCACCAATACGGACACACAAATGGCGGTGGCCCATAAACAATAAAACAGTGTGCGGAATTTATATTTTACTGACCATAATGCATTCAGCACTACAAGAGTCAATGAGACATGTAGAGAAGGTAATAAATTTTGTGGGCTGTCGATATCGATTAATGCAGATAATGCATGACCAGAAAATGTCGTTAAATCATATTCGTGATACAGCATTGTGGTGGGGTACAGCAAATAAACTGCGCCTGAAACCAATGCGCATAATTGCATGGCGAACATTAATAAGCGGGCGCGCTCAATCGGGCTGCAAAAATAGCCGAGTGGGATAAATAAAAAGAACGACAGATAAAACCACACCGCATTCGGGGAAAATTGCACGGCGTTATCAATGGCGCTTGGGGTTAAAAAATTGGCATTCTCAACAATTTGCCCCGTGTAGTTGTACACAATGCCAACAGTTCCCCAGCCAATCAAACAATAGATTAAGCGAATGAATAAGACGTTGCTTTTCATTGGGGTTCCTTGCGGGTAATTCGGCGTTTTTTGATGGAAAGTGATTGCTCAATGGGTTCGGCTAATAATTCCCAATGTAACTGTTGAATATCCACTTGTTGATTGGCTAAGTAGCTTTCAAGTTGTTGATGACAATGAGCAAGTTCTTCTTCGCTGCACTCGGCTTGTAAGCACAGGTGATGACCTTGTTGGGTAAGCCGAAAATCAGCGGTGAGGGGCAAATGATTCACAATGACTCTTGCACAAGGGTCGGCAAAAATGGTGATTATATTACCTTGTTGATCAGGAAGTTGAAGTAAATCATCACAGCGGCCTTCAATACGTTCAATGGCAAGCTCTGGGGAGCCACAAGGGCAGGGAGCTTGCTTGATCACTAACACATCATCAAGTTGATAACGCACAATGGGTTGTGTTTGGCGAGTAAAATCGGTGATTATCGGTGAAAATCGCGTTTCATCTAGCCAATTTGGTTCAATATGCAGGAATGACTCATTTAAGTGCAACGTGCCGTGTGAGCAGGTACAACCTAAAAAGCCTTCTGTGGCTTGGTATACTTCACCCACTTGTGAAAAACAGCGCTTAAGCTTCTCTTTGTCCTGTTGTTCAAGGACTTCCGCCACTGAAATCACTTTATGGGTGGTTAGCTGGATTTGCTGGTGGATAATGGCATCGGCAATGGCACACAACACTTGCGCAGGCGCGACAATAATCGAGGGCTGATAGGCTTCAAGGGCGGCTAATTGCTGTTGAAAATCGGCAAAAAGGTCGTAAAACCGTAAGGATATCCAGCGGTTATTCACGCTTTCATATAAATTATTGTTGGCGCGAAGAAAGAGGGCTACCCGCTCACCGTGGAATAAACCATTGGGGAGCATTTTCGCTAACATACTGCCAGACCAAATATTTTGCTCCTGTGGACTCACCACAAATACGCCGCGCCGCCCCGATGTGCCAGAGGACAACCCAACGCTATAACGGCCCACTTTCGGCGCAAAATCTCGGGATTGCTCACTTTTTTGTGCACATTCGAGAAGTGTTTGGCTTGATAAGCCAGCGGTGTTCATTTGGTCAAAATTTTCCATCATGATGGGTTTATTCATGATGGGGAATTCATGTAGGGGGCGGTCGATATAGGCACGAAAATAAGGGCTTTTTGCCAGCGTTTTGCGTTTGAATTGAGCCAAGCGATTTTGTTGGTAATCCTCTAAATCTGCACGATTTTTGAATGACAAACGGCGTGCTCGCCAATAGTGCCAGAGCATCGACAAAATCACTGTAAATCACCCTCATGGCAAAGCTGAATAACAATGTTTTGCTTATCAATTTCATGCAATTTATTCAGCGTTTCATAATAGGCTTGTTTGTCATCCATGATGATATTAGCGATAGCCATCGGGCCACGTAATTCACGGTAATTGGTGGGTGACCATGCTGCATCCCCTGCAAGTAGTACCCATCCCGCATCCGTTAATACGCACAGGCCAATATGGCCTGCCGCATGGCCGGGTAGCGGTACGATCAATAAGCTTTTTGACTTATTCACAGCATAACCTTCACCCAGTATTTGTAATTCGCTGGGTAGGGCAACACGTTCAAAACCTTCATAAAATACGGTGCGTTGTTCAAAATCATCGGGTAATAAGCCGCTAACAAAGGCATTTTTGAGGGCAGCAAAACCTGTTAACGGGCGTGTTTTGGCCCAACCATCACCGGAACAAATAATTGGCATCTCAGGGAAGTCCCGCAGCCCTGCGATATGGTCACCGTGGAAATGGGATAAAATCACACCATGAATGTCTTTGGGTTTAAGGCCGTCGTTTGCGAGTTGGTTGATGAGCGCATCTTTGCTGTCGAAATAAACGGGGGTTACCGTGCGGTATAACCGCATGATGCCTTTGCGTGTATGGTCATAAAAATGGGTGGCATACCCCGTATCAAATAACCAGCGTTGCTGTTCATCTTCGATTAACCATGCTCGAGCAGGGAATTTGCAGGATTTAAAACTGGCACCTTTAAGGGCGACACAGCCAGGATGCGTGCAATACCCGACTTCATATTGGTGAATGGTTAGCATCAATTCTCCTGCTGTTTTAGCCAGTTAGCGGTTAAATGAATTCCTTGTTCCATGGAATATAACGGGTAATAACCTAATTCTTGTTGGGCTTTTTGGTTATCAAGGGTCATAGTGAAATAAGCGGCACCAAGGCTATAACGGGTGAGAAGAGGCTCTTTCCCTGTGAGATGCCCAATGCCCTCTAGCAACATAGCAATGCCATATAATAGCGGGTAAGGCGCGGAACGAATTTCACACTCGAGTTGAAGCTCATGGAAGAGCTGTTGCAACGTGTTTTTCAGTGCTTGTGGTTGCTGGTTGGTAATATTATATACGGCACCACTTAGTAGCCCTTCTTTATGGGTAGCAAGCTGCATACTGTGAACCACATTCCCCACATAGGTTAAGTCAAAATGGTTATTTCCCCCGTTAGGAAGTACTAACTTACCATGACGAGATTTAATTTGCGCCAGTAACCTTGGGAGTAACACTCGGTCATGGGGGCCAAATAATCCGCGCGGTCGTAACAGGGTATAGCGCGTGTTGGGGTATTGCTTAACACATTGTTGAATCGCAGTTTCTGCCAAATATTTTGTTTTCGCATATTGGTTGGCGAAACGAGTGTTTTGGGTGGTTTCTGCAATATCACGTTGATGACTGAAATTAAAATAAATGGCAGGGGTCGAAATATGGATAAAGCGCGTGATTCCTAGCTCCCCAGCCGCGGTGGCCAATATCCGCGTCGCATGAAGGTTAATATTTTCAAAGTCTTGGCGTTTGCCCCATGGCGAAGAGAGTGCGGCACAGTGCCAAATAGCATCACAGCCAGCCATCATCTCTTTGGCCTGTTGCAAAGAAAGTTCCGCCAGTTCACAAGGGATAAATTCAGCACCCAAGTTGATTAGTTGCTCTCCCGCTTGCGGATTTCGGCCACAAGCGACGACGTCACAACCTCTCCCCAGTAAGTACTCACTCGCGTTTCTGCCAAGGCCACTCGTGGCGCCTGTGACGAGAACCCTCATGGTACTAACACCATAGCGCACAGGGCTAACCCTGCGGCAGTGCCAATCAGCATCACATTTTGTTTTTCATAAAAACGGCCTGTGATAATCGCTTCGTGCAGAGCCGATGGAATCGAGGCCGCAACTTGGTTACCGCGGTGGCGATAAATATCAATGAGCTGGTCTGGCGTGACCCCAACACGTTGGCGCATATGTTCTAATGATAGATGGCTGGCTTGGTGAGGCACGACTGTATCAATTTGTTCGAGTTGTAAGTTTGACTCGGTGAAGACGCGCTGCATAAATTCTTCAATTAGGGCAGACGCCATGCGGAAAAGTTTTTTACCTTGCATGTGGAACAGAAAATCATCTTCTGTCATTCCCGAGCGCGGGTTTCTCCGTGTTCCGCCTGCACGAATTTCGCAAAAATCAATTCCCTCGACATGCGTAGTGTGAGTGTAGGAGAGAATACCACTGGTACCATCGCCTTTTTCAACGATCACACATGCTGCGCCATCACCAAAAATGAGGGATGATTCTTTATCCTGCCAGTCAATCCCGCGAGAAGCGATATCCGCAGAAACAATGGCAATGCGCTGGTATTGACTGGTCGCTAGCATACCCGCAGCCACTTGCAGCGCTGTAATAAAGCTAATGCAACTTGAATTGATATCAAAACAAGCAATGCCATCATTTAAATTTGATTGTTCAAGGACATGAGCCGCAGAACAAGGCAATGCTTGAACAGAGATCGCAGAGGCGTTAATTAGCATATCAATACTTTGTGGTAACAACCCATTTTGCTGTAATGCATTTTCAATGGCTTGCGCCGCAAGTTGCGCCTGTGAGTCAGTATGGTTTGCATGATAGCGATATTCGATACCTGAATGTTTCTCCACAAAGCCTTTTGTTTTATTGAGTTTTTCATCGAGCATTGAGGAGTAAATTTTATTTTCAGGCAAAGCAACGCCAGAAGCGATGATTTTAAGTGGAGCAATTGACCTGTTGCCGGACATATATAAAGTGCCTATCTAACCAAGATAACAACAATAAATATCAGAGTTCATTTATTTAATATATAGGAATTACGGAGTTATTCTTATAACTAGTGATTCATGGTTTTTTATGAATCAAATTGCGAAAAGTACTTTGCCATGCCTTCGGTAATGAAGTATGCCAAACGACATCTATTTGCCACTTTGCGGCCTCGCTGTGGTGGAGAGGTATAAAGTGGACACCCTCTTGCGAAATATATTTTGCGCTGTAAGGGACCAGACTTACACCGACTTTTGCGGCAACCAGCGCAATGAGTGTCTGAATATCCCTTGCTTCTTGTAAGGGCGTGATATGTAAGTCTTCTGATTGTAGGTAATGTTGAATTTGTTGATAAAGACCAAGGCCACGTTCTGCACGTAACATGAGTAGTGGATATTGCGTTAAATAATCCTGAATGGAATGATTTTTTGGATAGTCATTCGAAATCGCGAGAGCGAGTACCTCATTTTTTAAAGGCAGGCTAAACAGATTTTCGGTTGTAGATTGGCTGTCATGACGGGCAAAAGCGATATCAAGTTTATGTTCTTTTAGCTTTTCTCGCATCGAATGTGAGGGCATGTCGTCCAACACAATGGAAACATTTGGGAGTTTCTCGCGTAAGTGGGCAACAAATAGAGAGGCTTCTTGAAAAGTCGAAATACCAAAGCCGACATTTAGAACCTGAGGGGGCTTTTCATTGAGCGATGAGGCTTGGTTTAGTAACTCCTCCACATCATTTAAAACGTGTTTTGCACTCGGTAATAAGGCTAGGCCTTGCTCCGTGAGCTCTGCACCATGGCGTCCTCGTTCAAATAACCTTAAATCTAATTGATTTTCTAACAGCTTAATTTGCTTAGTCAAGGCAGGCTGACTAATGCATAAATGGATTGAGGCTTCTCGGTAGTTTTTCGTTTTTGCAAGGGCGATAAAGGCACGTAAAAGTCGAGTATCCATGTTTACCTCTTACATAAAATGATAAACGCTATAGTATCTATACAATGAATAAATCACTATAGCATTCACTATTTCACTGGCGTCTAATCTATTTTTTGATAAAAGGGGTTGATTGAGATGCGAAACGAACCTGATGAATATCTGTTTCGTAACCCAGAGCGGTGTTTAGTATCTGGTAGAGTTCAGGGCGCCGCCCCCTTAGCCAGCGTCGCCCATTGGAATCAGGGAGCAAGCTAAGGTCTAAATCAGCGACGATGATATCATCTTCAATTGCAGCTGTTTCTTGTATAACTCGACCATAAGGGTCAATTATCATGGCATTTCCGGTTCGAATCTCATCATCATCTCGACCAACACCATTACTAAACACATAAAAAACACCGTTATCATGAGCTCGAGATGGTAGCCAACGTAATAACCAGTTACGACCATTTTCCCCTTGAAAAGCATCAATTAACGCTTGAGGATCTCGTTGCCTGTTTTCCCATAAATTTAGAGGTATTCGTTTCATACCATATGGGCTACTGGAGTTTGTTCCGCCAGTTTGATGGGGAGCAAGAATGATATCTGCACCAAGCAATGCGGTAGCTCGTGGATTCTCAATTAAATTATTATCCCAACAAATCAATATGCCGACTTTTACACCCCAAGAAGTATCAAATACAGTGTAACTATCGCCACTGTGAATGACTGGGTGTTCAAAAGCGTGCAGCTTTCTATGAGCATGTAACTGCCCATCAGGCATGCAAGCCACCCAAGTATTATAGCATTTACCATCTAACCCTTTTTCGATTAACCCAACCCCGATAATCATGTCTAATTCAGTGGCACGTTGGCGAATAGGTGTTAATGAGGGGCTATCGTGTAAGGTTTCGCTGAGCTGATAGACTTCTTCTGCAGGGAGTTTAGGGACATGCCAATATCCCGTAATACACATTTCGGGTAAGACGAGTATTTTTACATTCTGCTGCGCAGCTTTGGTAATGAAGTTGTGGATGCAGGCTAGGTTATTATTTTTATCTCCCGCCTTATGTTGGAATTGTACTGTGGCAACACGAAGTAATGGTTGTGTTTTCATCATATCTCCTTAGTTAGGAGAAATAAGAACATGTTGCTTAGATAAAAAATAATGAGTTATTTTTCTTTTCAATAACCATTGGTTATCAAAGTGTGTTTCAGAGAAAAAATGGACTGCAATTGATGATTTCAGATAAAAAAAAAGTTGAGATGCATTATATTCTTCGAAAAAAAACCTCTTAATAGGTGAAATCTTCTTATATAATCGAAAGGTGAAAAAAGTAACCTATTGATTAATACTTAATTTTTTAACTAAAAAACCTCAAAATAGCATAATAGGCCGAAAAAGAACGTTGTATTTGCGCGATTGAATACTTAAATCTCCGCTAAACTGAAAGGGACAGGTGAGTCTTATGTTCTATTGAGGGGAGTGTTTTTACCTGCAAATTGGTCTAAACGTAAGTATAAGTAACTATTTTACACGTGATTTGTATTATCTTTACATAATTATTGTGTTTTATTTTTGTTAAGAATTATTTTTTTCTTAATTTCATTAATAATATTTATGCAATCGTTACATTTAGTAACAAATACAACTGTATGTTATTTAAGGGATATATTAATTTCTCTGCGTGACTAATTTTGATATAAGTTGCCTATTTAATGATATCGTTAACATTGCCATCTAAAAAGACGATAATATGCTATTTTTACACATTTTAAGTTAGTTTGCTGGTTCTGATATCAATTTCATATATATCGCACTCGTTTAATGTGTTAATAAAAATTCTTATACCTACCTTATGAGTAACTCTTAAAAACGAAAAAACCATTCTAAGTGGTTTTTTTGGTATATAATAAAATAATGTAAATAAAAAATTAATTTACGCATATTTTTTGTAAAAATGCTTATTAATCAATACCTCAATAATAGATAATAAATAATTGGAAGCTAATTGCGTTAAATATAAATAGATTGCCATTTATCTATATTACCATCAATAGTGGTAATATAGGTTTATTTAAAATGAATCAAACAGTTAGTTATTATTTCATGCTGTCGATAATAATTTAAATTACAATTTAATTTGATGGTTTTGAGTTATTAACTAATTAAAACTGAATTGCTTTAATTTTGATAGGTTTGGTTGACTTTAATCTATTTTATTGATCGTTAGAAACAGTTTTACTTTTATATCTTGAAAATTATAATTAACTCAAATTTCGTGTTTTCATTGATTAGCTATATTTTAATTTTCATTCGGAAAGATAAATTTTGATATGCTAAAGGTTTTTGATCTGTTATATAGTTTAGCCGTTTAACATTTTACGTTTTTTTTGGGCTATAGTTGATGATAAATGTAAATCGTATCGTAGGTAGAGAAATAAGGAAAAGAAGAAAGCATTTAGGGCTTTCAGGTATTGAACTCGCGAATCTTGTTGGAGTGAGTCAGCAACAGATCTCTCGTTATGAAAGAGGCGAGTGCAATATTAATATCGAAAATTTACATGTTCTAGCTAATGCACTAGAAACAGAAATGGTTTGCTTTTTTATTGATGATGTATTCTTAAGTAAAGAAAATATTTAAAATAAAACTATTAAGAATAATCTAATTACCAATGTAAAAATCAATTCATTAATATAATAAATGAAATAAAAAATTAAATAGCTATTTATTTTAAATAATAGAATGGCTGTTTTTATTACATTATCAGCAAAAAATATCAACTTAATAATTATATTAATTATTAAGTGATTGGTACATCTGTCGTCTTTTTATAGGAAAATATAAATGAAATTAACTAAAATTGCATTAGCTACAATTATCGCGTCTTCATTTGGTATTGCACATGCAGCACCTGTAGACCAAGGTAGTGGTGTTATCAACTTTACTGGTAAAGTTATCAATGCACCTTGCACACTTCCAGGTGATGGTACAATTAACGTTGACCTCGGCCAAGTTGCTAATAAAGTATTAGAAACGGGTAATAAATTTAGCCAAAGCGTTCAATATAATATCCAATTAGAAAACTGTGATTTAGGTGAAGTTAAAGATGCTTCAGACACAGTTATTTTCCCAGCAGTTAGCAAAGTTAAAGTGACTTTCACAGGTACGCCAGATACAACTGCAAAAGAACTGTTAGCAAACACAGGTACTTCTAAAGGTGTTGGTGTTCGTTTGATCAATGCTGATGGCGCAACAATGAAAGTTGGTGATACAAGCGTTGAAATGCCATTAGCTGACGGCCCTAATAAATTAGCATTCAGTGCACGTGTAGAAGCAAATGGTAACAAAGTAGAAACTGGTAGCATTATTTCTCAAGCGACTTACGCTTTAAATTACCTCTAATCTACACCTTAAATAACAGGCATGTTATTGCCTGTTATTTCCCCTTTTATTTTGATTTTTTATCTTTTTGACAGGGAATACCATGTCTTTATTGCCTCAGTTTAAAATGAATAAAATATTATTTTCTATTGTTTTGGCATTCTCTTTTTCAGGAATGACCAATGCAGTCGAATTTAATATGAATATTATTGATGCAAAGGACAGAGATAATATTGATTTAAGTCAGTTTTCAAATCCTGATTTTATCCCTGCGGGCGAATATCTTACCGATATTACACTGAATGGTAGAAAATTAGCGGGTCAACATTTAATTAAATTTATTGAAGAGAGTAAAGATAATTCAACACTCTGTGTTACGCCAGAGATGGTCACGCTTTTTGCATTAAAAAAGAAAGTTCAGGAAGAACTTCTGCAAAATAATAATAACCAGTGTGTTGAACTATCTAAAAAATTAGATATTCACTATCGATTCGATAAAGAGAATCAGAATATCTTATTTTCTATTCCTCAAGCTTGGTTAGAATATGACGATCCGTACTGGGTTCCACCATCCCAATGGGAAAATGGAATTGCAGGCGCATTTCTCGACTACAACCTGTTTTTAAATTACACCTCTCCTAAAAATACCAGTGAAACGTTCAGTGGTAGCAGTAATGGTACGGCAGGCGTGAACTTAGGGGCTTGGCGTTTCCGTGCGGATTATCAGTATCAATACAATCGTTCTCAAGGAAAAACAAATGAGCGGTTTGATTGGACTCAGCTTTATGCATTTCGCGCATTACCTGAAATGGGCGCTAAAGTTTTATTTGGTGAATCTTATTTAAAAACAGATTTGTTTGATAGTTTCCGTTTTATTGGGGCATCATTATTTAGTGATAATCGCATGCTTCCTCCCTCATTACGTGGTTATGCACCACAGGTGACAGGGATTGCCAAAACTAATGCGATGGTGATTATTTCCCAAAATGGGCGTGTGATTAAACAAGCTAAAGTGGCACCGGGTCCCTTTAATATTCAAGATATTACAGAGGCGGTGCAAGGTACGTTAGACGTTACCATCGAGGAAGAAGATGGCTCAAAAACGACTTACCAAGTAACGGCGGCCTCGTTGCCATTTTTAACACGCCAAGGTCAGCTCCTTTATAAATTAACGATGGGGCAGTCGGACCCGTTTGGGCGTTCTCAGAAAGTCGAACCACGGTTTATTGCGGGTGAATTATCTTATGGGTTATTTGGCAATACCTCCATTTTTGGCGGGTTAATTGCCACTGTCGACAATAATAATTATCAAGCCGTCAACCTGGGAATTGGGCAAAATATGAATGTGTTTGGGGCAATATCGCTGGATATTACACGTACCCATGCAGATTTAGATCATTTTGGTTCTTATTCAGGGAACAGTTATCGTCTGAATTATTCGAAACGTTTCGAATCCACGAATTCACAAGTTACTTTTGCGGGCTATAAATTCTCTGAAAAAGAATTCTTAACCATGCCGCAATATATTGATGCTGCCAATGGGATTCTTGATTTTAGGCGTGATAAGAACGTGTATACCGCCTCTTTTAATCAATACATCAGCCCATTGGATTTAACTGTTTATTTTAATGCTTCTCACCACCAATTTTGGAACAGCGAGTCGACAACCAACTTTGGCATGAGCCTGAGTAAATTGTTTAGTGTTGGGCGGCTTAAAAATATCTCAGGGACATTGTCTCTCAATAAAATTAAATACGAAGAAACAGATGACAACCAAATTTATCTGTCATTCTCAATTCCATTAGAAAATGGCGGGTCAGTAAGCTATGACGCCCAATATGCAGATAACGACCATAACTTCGGGCAATCCGTCGCCTATTACAGCCCGAATGAGCAAAACAATTACTGGAGTATGCGTGTAGGGGGGGATCAGCATGAGCTTGGCCGTGCAGAACCCAATATTAGTGGTAGCTATCAACGTTCATCTGCGTATGGCGTATTAAACGTTAATGCAACGGAAAATGTGAATAATTATCGTGCATTTGGTGGTAGCTGGTATGGCTCTATGACAGCCACTAAATATGGCGCTGCGATTCACCGCAACGGCACAAATAATGAACCGCGCGTCATGATTGATAGCGATAACGTTGCGGGTATTTCGATTGATAATGGTGAGTCTGTCACTAACCGCTTCGGTATTGGTGTGGCAACAAGCCTGAACAGTTTTTCAAATTCAGATGTGTACATTGATATGAATACGCTGCCTGATGATGTTGATGTGAATGACAACATTATAGGGAAAACGTTAACGGAAGGTTCAATTGGTTACCAAAAAATAAAAGCGAACCAAGGAAAACGTATTTTAGCTGTAATTCGTTTGAGTAATGGTAATTATCCTCCTCTGGGAACGAGTGTCATCGAAGTGAATACCGGTAGGGAGGTCGGCATTATCGCGGACAGTGGTGTTGTTTATTTGACTGGGGTGGATCCAGATGAAAACTACATTGTTAAGTGGGCAAGTGGTGCAAATCAATGTCGCTTGAACTTACCGAATATGACTGAAAAAAATCAAGGTAAAGTCTTGATCCCTTGCCAATAAGGAATGATGTATGAGTAAAAAGTATGTAGTTGCTCTCGGGCTTTCATTAATCTTTGGCGGCATACAAGTTGCCACTGCAGCAATCAATATTGACCGCACCCGTATTATTTTTCCGGGCAAAGATAAATCCATTAGCTTAGTGATTAATAACCAAAGTAAAACCATGCCGTATTTAGCGCAATCATGGATGGAAGATGCTAAGGGGAACAAGGTTTCAGAACCTTTTACCGTTCTGCCCCCAATGCAACGTGTTGAGCCGAATGCAAAAAATCAAATTAAAATCATTAAAACTGAAGGGATTGATGCACTGCCCCAAGACAGAGAATCGTTGTTTTACCTAAATGTACGTGAAATACCCCCTGTTTCAGATAAAGAAAATGTGGTGCAAATTGCGATTCAGAGCCGTTTAAAAATGTTTTATCGCCCAGCTCAAATTGAAAATAACAGCGATAAAGTGTGGGCGAAAGAGTTGAAGTTTACGCATTCTGGCGGTCAGTTATTGATTGAAAACCCAACGAAATACTACGTTACATTGGGTTATTTAAGTAACAACAATAAGAATAACTTTCCAGGTTTTGAGAGTGTCATGGTAGCGCCATTATCAAAAGAAAGTGTTTCTGTACCAAGTGCCAGTTTTAGCCAGCTTTACGCCGGATATATGGATGACTACGGCGGAATGAAAATGTTGACTTATCAGTGCGCTGCATCGATATGCCAGCTATCAAAAGAAAACCAATAGGATTTTAGAGATGAGAAATTGTTGCTTTTCAATCGGTTTTTTCATGCTATCCCTGCTTGGGAGTCATGCATATGCAGACAGTAGCATGATGCGAGGCGATCTCAATTTTACCGGCAACGTAGTAGCTTTGCCTTGTAAAATCACGCTTTCCTCGATTGATCAAAATATTGAATTGGGGCCAATTTCTCTTAATTATTTCAATGAGATCGGGGATAGAAGCCCTAAACATGAGATCAAACTGAAATTTGATGACTGTATTTTCCCAAAACGCGATCGTGATGACCGCGATCCTGTCGTTAGGATCATGTTTATTTCAGAACCAACGGCGAGCACAGATCGTAATTTATTTGGTGGAAAAACGATTTTAAATGGTTATGGCATTCGCTTATTGGATAAACAAGGCAATACGATACCGAATGGTGAGTACCGTAACTACCCCGTTTATTTCGATGATAATCAACAGATTGTGATCTACTCCATGTTGGAAAGTTATCGTGCAAGAAGTGAATTAACCGTGGGTAATATTAAAACGCAAATTACCTTAAATATTACCTATATATAAAGGTGTATAAACCATGATACACAAATTTATTAAGCAGTATGGGTTCTACTTTTTATTCTTATTTATTTTTATCAGCCCAAAGACTTTTGCATTAGATTGCGTTGAAAAGGGGACGGGAGTTGTGATTAAACCTCCTGTTCCAGTTGGGCAACTTGCTATACCCGCGGATACCCCAGCAGGAACCATTATTTGGCAATCAGACCCGATGACCGTAACAGTATATTGCGATAACGTATTGGGAAATATGGTGGACGTTGTTCATATGTATTTTAACCCGACGTCACAAAAATTAGGGACCGGCTTGCTACTTGGTGCGAATTATCAAGGTGAACAACTTGAACGCAACCAGCAAAAAGTGAATTTAGGCACGCCCCCGATTAGCGGTAAGCAAAATGTGACCGTGACTGTGACGTTTAATTTATACATTAAAGTGACAGGGGTGGTTCCACCTTCGGGTAACTATTTGGGCGATAATCAATTTACCGTTTTCCAATTTGATGGGAGCGGGGGGATTAATACCACGCCAGGAGCTAAAAACCTACGTTACTCTATTTCAGGGCTTCAAGGGATCCGCTTTTTAAAATGCGGTGCGGACATCAAGGTTTTCCCTGAATCTCAACAAATAGACTTTGGTCAATTGATGATCACAGATCTTAACCAAGGCAAAGAATTTAAAAAAGACTTTCAAATTCAAGCTGTAAAAAGAGGCTGCTTGGATAATTTCTCAATGAATATCAATTTTGAAACAACGGATCCATTAAATGGTGAGTATGCGATTGATTTAAAAAATGGTATGAACCTGACGATCAAAGACGATAAAAGTAATAATATGAAGTTTAATTACTTCCAGTTTTTCGGTAGTTTACCGCAAGGAAGTACATCAGTAACGCGTGATTACAGTGCAACAGTGAAGAAAACAGGCTCAGTAAAAACGGGTGGTTTTAATGCCTCAACAATTGTTCGAATTAACTATTATTGATAAAACTGGTGAATAAAAAAGAGCAGGCATATTGCCTGCTCTTTTACTTACACTACTTATTGACGACACAAGCTAACCGAGGTTAGCGCATTCCGTTGGCATAGTGCGACGAGTCTATTTTACACACTTTTGGCAGTTTGTATTCTGAACTTGTTCAAAGAAATTATTTCCTTTGTCATCAACAAGGATAAAGGCAGGTAGGCCTTCAACTTCCATTTTCCAAATCGCTTCCATACCCAATTCTGGATATTCTAAACAATTCAAACTCTTAACATACTCTTGTGCTAAAATTGCCGCCGAGCCCCCGATGCTCCCTAAATAGAAACCACCGTGTTTTTTACACGCGTCGGTCACTGCTTGAGTACGGTTCCCTTTAGCGAGCATTATCATGCTACCGCCGTGGGATTGGAACAGATCAACGTAAGGGTCCATACGGTTACCCGTTGTTGGGCCTAACGAGCCAGATACCATATCTTCAGGCTTCTTGGCCGGTCCTGCGTAATACACCATATGGTCTTTGAAGTATTGTGGTAATTCTTCGCCGTTATCTAAACGCTCTTTGAGCTTGGTGTGTGCAATATCACGGGCGATAATCAGTGGGCCACTGAGGGAAACACGAGTCGACACTGGGTGTTTGCTCAGCTCAGCCAAAACATCTTTCATCGGGCGGTTGAGGTCAATATGAACCACTTTGCCTTCAGCTTGGGTACGCATAGATTCAGGGATATATTGCGCTGGATTATGCTCCATTTTCTCCAGCCATAAACCCTCTTTGGTGATTTTGGCCTTGATATTACGGTCAGCAGAACACGAAATAGCTAAACCGATAGGGCAAGATGCGCCATGGCGAGGTAAGCGTACAACGCGGACATCGTGAGCAAAATATTTACCACCAAACTGCGCACCAAAGCCAAGATGACGTGAAGCTTCTAATAACTCATTTTCTAGCTCGATATCACGGAAAGCCCGGCCATATTCATTACCAGTAGTTGGTAAATTATCGTAGTATTTAGCTGAGGCTAGTTTTGCTGTTTTCAACGTTGTTTCCGCTGAAGTTCCACCAATAACAAAAGCAATATGATAAGGCGGACAAGCCGTTGTTCCCAGATTGCGCATTTTCTCAATTAAGAAATTTTTCAATTTAGCTGGGGTTAACGTCGCTTTTGTTTCTTGATAAAGCGCGGATTTATTCGCAGAACCGCCGCCTTTATTGACGAACAGGAAATGATATTCATCGCCTTTGGTGGCAAAAATATCAAACTGTGCTGGTAGGTTAGTGCCCGTATTCACTTCGTTAAACATATCTAACGGGGCATTTTGAGAAAAACGCAGGTTTTCGTGTTGGAAGACGTTATAAATTCCGCGAGAAAGGTACTCTTCGTCATCACAATCTGTCCAAACTTGTTGACCTTTTTTCCCAACTACCGCAACGGTTCCGGTATCTTGGCAATTTGGTAAAATGCCTTTTGCCGAAATTTCAGCATTACGTAACAACTGAAGTGCCACGTATTTATCATTTTCGCTGGCTTCTGGGTCATGCAAGATAGCCGCAACTTGTTTTTGGTGTGCGGCTCTTAAGAAAAACTGTGATTCATAAATTGCACGCTCGGCAAGCAGTGTTAATGCTTCGGGTTCAACTTTTAAAATTGGTTTTCCTGCGAATTGCTCGACAGAAACATATTTATTAGAAACGTGGGTATATTCAGTTTTATCCTCAGATAGAGGATAAGGTTCTTGATAAAAAAACTCTTTATTAGCCATTTTGCTCACTCACATATTAATTTCAGTGGAATATCCAAAAATAATCACCCGTAGGCTTATGCTTATTCTTTAATAAATTCAGTACAAAGGAACAAAGTAAAATTTATAAGTGTAATAATGAAACAAAAACTACAAAAGAAATCACGAAAAGTAACAATTTAGGCTGAAATTATACCAATTTGACCATTATATTCAAAGGGATGCGATCGATAATATGATGTTGGTTAAAGTTATCGAGAGAAAAACTACTTCACGATAAAAATTAGATGCAAATCACATAAAATTATATTTAATGATGTTTTTATTTTTGCCATTGTAATTATGAACTATTTACTTTTTAAGTATCTCATGACGATAAATTGCTTTTTAAGCTATTTGAGTAAGTTTAAACGATTCAGTTTTTGATGATTGTATCTTAATCAGAGGGGTATTTGATGGGCGAGTGGTCAGATATATTTTTCATATCTTAATTTAATAAATAATTAATTTTTAGATTAAAGTTAATTATTAATCTAAGGCAGGCTAACTTTATGAATTGCAAGCTATTTAGCTTAAGATTGGTTTTTAGATGTATAAGTGAAACCTATAGATAACGGTGGAGTAACAATATATATCGCTATGTTGCTTATTTTTATCAAAAAACAGTTTTATTTATTGTGAATTCATAATGAAAGGCAAACGAAGTGTCGAAAATGGCTTTCAATTTATAAAAACTGTGTTTATCATGCAGGGCTCAATGAATTTGAAAAAATGAATTTGAAAATTTGAAAAATGGCGCTACTGGTTTTGGGCTTTGCTGGGGAAGGATGAAGAGTACATCTCCGACAAGCTTATACAGTCTTTAACGGTGGCGGTTCTATCTGCATTATTCCTAGGGATAGAGTGTATTATAAATGACTGAGACAACCTCTCTGACACCACTCGTCGAATTAAAATCTTTAAATAAAGGTTTTGATGGCAAACAAATTATTTCTGAACTTGACTTAACCATTCGAAATGGTGAGTTTTTGACTATTCTGGGGCCTTCTGGTTGCGGTAAAACGACGGTTTTACGTCTTATTGCTGGGCTTGAAGATGTCGATGAAGGTCAAATTATTCTTGATGGTCAAGATATTACGGATATTCCAGCGGAACAACGCTTCGTGAATACCGTATTCCAAAGCTATGCTCTTTTTCCTCATATGACGGTCTATGACAACGTCGCTTTTGGCTTGCGCATGCAAAAAACGCCAGCCGCTGATATTCAAAAGCGAGTTGATCAGGCACTGCGTATGGTGCAATTGGAAGATTTTGCGCAGCGAAGGCCTAATCAACTCTCTGGCGGGCAGCAGCAGCGCGTGGCAATCGCTCGTGCCGTAGTGAATCGCCCTAAAGTCTTATTACTGGATGAATCATTGTCTGCGCTGGATTACAAACTGCGTAAGCAAATGCAGAATGAGCTAAAAGCCCTTCAACGGAAGCTGGGGATTACCTTTATTTTTGTTACCCACGACCAAGAAGAAGCTTTAGCGATGTCTGACAGGATCATCGTCATGCGTGAAGGGAAAATTGAGCAAGATGGCACACCTCGTGAAATTTATGAGGAGCCTAAAAACCTGTTTGTTGCTCAGTTTATCGGTGAAATTAATATTTTTGATGCGAAAGTATTGTATCGCATTGATGAAAAACGTATTCGTGCCAATGTTGAAGGCCATGAATGCGATATATTCACTGAGCTCTCCGTCAAAGAAGGGCAGCATCTTAATGTGCTTTTGCGCCCTGAAGACTTACGCGTTGAAGAAGTGAATGATGCAGAAAATCATCCAGGGCTGATTGGTTACGTACGTGAACGTAACTACAAAGGCATGACTTTGGACTCTGTGGTTGAGATGGAAGACGGCAAAATTGTCATGGTGAGCGAATTCTTTAACGAAGACGACCCCGATGTTGACCACTCCTTGAATCAAAAAGTTGCTGTAACTTGGGTGGAAAGCTGGGAGGTCGTTCTGGATGATCATTCGTAAACACAAGATCCTGCAAAATGTGATCATCACTGGGATTGTCGCTTGGCTGGTCTTGTTCGTTTTCTTGCCAAATATCATGATCATCGGGGCAAGCTTCCTAACTCGCAGCGATACCAACCTAGTGGATTTGATCTTCACATGGGATAACTACGTTCGTTTGTCCGACCCCATGTACGCGGAAGTGATGCTGCATTCACTGAATATGGCGCTGATCGCTACTTTCTTTTGCCTTGTGATCGGCTATCCATTTGCCTTTATTTTGGCGAAGTTACCTAAACGTATTCAGCCATTGATGCTGTTTTTATTGATTGTACCATTCTGGACAAATTCGCTGATCCGTATCTATGGCTTGAAAGTGTTTTTGAGTACCAAAGGCTATTTGAATGATTTTTTGCTTTGGATTGGCATTATCGATAAACCCATGCGGCTCATGTACACCCCTGAAGCGGTAGTGCTTGGGCTGATTTATATCCTATTGCCTTTTATGGTAATGCCACTGTACTCCAGTATTGAAAAATTGGATAAGTCATATTTAGAAGCGGCCAGAGACCTTGGTGCTAATAAATTTCAGACCTTTGTGAAAATCATTATTCCATTAACGATGCCGGGTATTATTGCTGGGTGTTTATTGGTTCTGTTACCTGCGATGGGCTTATTCTATGTCGCCGATTTAATGGGCGGCGCGAAGAACCTGTTAATTGGAAATGTGATAAAAAGCCAGTTCCTCAATATTCGCGATTGGCCATTTGGTGCAGCAACCAGTATTTTCCTCACCGTGATGATGGGGCTGTTGCTGTATGTGTATTACCGAGCGGCTAAGCTTCTGAATAAAAAGGCGTATGAAGAATGATCGGGCGTACTTTGCGGGGTGGCTTTATGGCCATCGTCTATGCGTATCTTTATATTCCAATCATCATTTTGATTGTTAACTCCTTCAATGAATCGCGTTTTGGTATTCAGTGGCAAGGGTTTTCAACAAAATGGTATGAACTGCTGAGTAATAATGACAGTTTATTAGAAGCGGCGGGGCATTCATTAACCATGGCGGTGTTATCCGCCACATTTGCCACGGTGATTGGCACATTAACTGCAGTTGCACTGTTTCGTTACCGTTTTCGCGGCAAGCCCTTTGTGGGCGGGATGTTGTTTGTGGTGATGATGTCCCCCGATATCGTGATGGCAATATCGTTATTAGTGCTGTTTATGATCTTGGGCGTTTCACTGGGTTTTTGGTCGTTGCTGTTTTCGCACATTACCTTCTGCCTGCCTTTTGTGGTGGTAACGGTATATGCAAGGTTAAAAGACTTTGATGTGAAAATGTTGGAAGCCGCGCGGGATCTCGGGGCGGGTGAATTTACTATTTTGCGTAAAATTATTCTGCCATTAGCGCTACCTGCGATAGTGGCGGGCTGGCTGCTCAGCTTCACATTGTCGATGGACGATGTCGTGGTGTCATCATTTGTGACGGGGCCAAGTTATGAAATTTTACCGTTAAAAATCTACTCAATGGTCAAGGTTGGCGTTTCACCTGAAGTGAATGCGTTGGCAACGGTACTACTGATTATGTCGCTGGTGCTTGTTTGCTTAAGCCAATGGGTAATGCGGGATAAATACGGTAAAAAAGCGCAGTAAAAATAATAGGATGGCACGGTATTACTGTTTTAGCGTGCTTTTTAAATGCCATAAGGCGAGAGGGTGGGCTCCAATTGAGCCTATAAGATATCACCCCTAAATCATTCAAGTTGCGGCTTGGTGCAGGCAGGGATAAAAACACGTTGTTGAGGGAAACTCAGTCATGAAAAAATGGTCCTATCTACTGGCGGCAGGCTTAATGGCTGCAAGTATTGGTACGGCGACTGCCGCTGACGATAACAAAGACGTACTGTATTTCTATAACTGGACAGAATATGTTCCCCCCGGTTTATTAGAGCAATTTACCAAAGAAACGGGCATCAAGGTGATTTACTCCACCTATGAATCCAACGAAAGTATGTACACCAAATTGAAGACCTATAAAGACGGGGCTTACGATTTGGTGGTGCCATCCACTTACTTTATTGCCAAAATGAGCAAAGAGGGGATGCTGCAAAAGATTGATCAAAGTAAATTAACCAACTTTAAAAACCTCGATCCGAATTTAATTCACAAAGAATTTGACCCCAATAATGACTATTCTGTGCCTTATATTTGGGGCGCAACAGGGATTGGTATTAATGGTGAAGCCGTTGACCCAAGCTCCGTCACATCATGGGCAGATTTTTGGAAGCCTGAGTATAAAAATAGCCTATTGATGATGGATGATGCACGGGAAGTATTCCAAGTCGCATTAAACAAACTGGGTTATTCAGGCAATACCACTGACCCGAAAGAAATAGAAGAAGCCTATCAAGAGCTGCAAAAGCTGCGTCCGAATATCTTAGCCTTTAACTCGGATAACCCCGCCACACCGTTTATTGAAGGGGAAGTGGATGTTGGGATGCTGTGGAATGGCTCCGCATTCGTTGCAAGGCAAGCGGGCTTACCGATTGAAGTGGTGTGGCCAAAAGAAGGCGGTATCTTCTGGATGGACAGTTTAGCGATCCCTGCAAATGCGAAAAACGTTGAAGGTGCTCATAAACTGATTAACTTCTTATTACGCCCTGAAATTGCAGCACAAGTTGCTGAATCCATTGGTTATCCAACACCCAATTTAGCCGCTAAAAAGATGTTACCCGCGGAGATTGCCAATGACCCATCCCTTTACCCAAGTGAAGAGGTATTGAAAAAAGGCGAGTGGCAAAGCGATGTTGGGAATACCAATATTCTGTACGAAGAGTATTTCCAAAAGCTAAAAGCCGGCCGTTAATGGTTTGGTGATTTTTTTTGATAAAAGGGCACTTATTGAAGTGCCCTTTTTTATGGGCAGTTTTATGACTTGGCTAGTCAGTGAATTTCAATTGGTTTTTAGATGACTCTTCCAGTCAATATAAATTATTATTTAATTTATATATATTTTATATTAATTTATTTTTGTTTTTTTAGATATAAAATCTAAAAATGTTAATTTTATAAGGTAATAGAAATTAAAAATAAGAAAGAACGCACAGAATCTTAAGGTAAATTACATTATGTTATTTACCTTAAGTGTGACAAAAAAGGATTAGCATAATGTCAAATAAAGATAATCCAGATATGAGGGAATGCCAGAATATCTCCTACCATTTACCCAAATGGACAAAAAATGGCGAAGTTATCTGGGATGATGTCACCGCACAACATAAATCGCTCAATGCGGAAGCCCACTGTATTAAACCACCCACCAAAGTTATTCCCGTTATTTTTATTCCTGGGATTATGGGAACTAACCTTAAAAATAAAAAAAGTGGAGATCCCGTTTGGCGAGCGGATAAATACATGGGAATGGATACGCTTTATCTAACTTCTTTAGGCGGAAAAGAACGGCGAAAAATACTGAATGTTGATTCTACAGCTGTTGATAATCGCGGTAAGTATATTCAAAGCGATAACTCATCATTTGTTGATTACCGCAAAGACAACGCGGTATTTAGTGATGATGGATTTATGTTACCTAAGAGAAAAGAACGAGGCTGGGGAGAAGCGCTTTTTTTAAGTTATGGGACGTTTCTGGATGTTCTGCAATCGGCTTTGCTTGATGATTGGCAGCAAGATATATTTAACATCAAGAGAAGAGATAAAACCAAATCTATTCAATTTAAAGGTGATAAGTCTACAGGAGTATTAAGACAACTTGTTAATAAGCCCATTGGCGGAACCAATGAATCATTATTAACTGAACAAGAATTAATACATTTTGAACGGTTTTTATTTTCGGTTCATGTTTTTGGTTATAACTGGCTTGAAGATAATGCCATCTCTGCCGCTAATCTTACGAAATATATAGATGAGGTCTTAGAGACTTATAAGCATAGACATGGATATGGTTTAGCCATTGAAAAAGTCATTATTTTGACCCATTCCATGGGGGGATTGATTGCCCGTTATGCGATGAATCCCCCAGAAGGCGCATTTCAAGGGTGTCAAGATAAAGTCTTGGGTGTGGTGCATGGTGTTATCCCTGATTTAGGGTCACCCGCCGCGTATCGACGCATGAAAGTGGGGGCGGCACAAGAAGGAATGGCAGGGAAAGTCTTAGGTGCGACCGCAGAAGAACTTATGTCTGTACTTGCTGCTGCCCCAGCCCCCCTGCAACTTCTACCATACCCTCGATATCACTCATCATGGCTGTCTATTGAAGGCGGGGGAAGCTATCCTTCGATGGTTGATACAAATACAGGGACATTCGACCCCTTTAACGAGATTTATTTACGCAAAGATGTGTGGTGGCGTTTATACGAGCCAAATATTTTAGATAAGGAGCCCTCAATTATTGAAAATAATTGGGGTAAATATACTAAATTGATGGACACTAAAATTAGAGATTTCATGAATCATCAAGAGAAAAAGCGATACCACCCTAATTCTTACGTTTTTTATGGTACCGAAGTGGGATCGGATAATACGCTCCAGTGGGACGTGGAAAAAATTGTTCCATTGATAGTGAGTCCTAAGCGCCCTTTAGTTTTTAATCCCAAAAATAACCAACGAATTGTGTATTCCGGAGGGAGGGAAGTAAATAATACCTTAGGGTTATGGGATAGTAGTTCTTATCAATACACCCAATTTCGATTGGTTTCTTCTCAAGGTGCGGGAGATGGTACTGTCCCTGTTGAATCACTGGTTGATATCATCAGTAGCCCGTCAGTCAAAAGTAGTTTAGCAACCAACGTCGACCATCAAAATGCGTATGCTGTTGATAGCCTCCCTGATATTAGAAATCGGGATGCGATTCGATTTAGCCTAAGAGCAATAGTGAAAATGGTACAAGAGGTCGATACTCGTGCTGCTGATTAATCGTTATACGCGAAGTTTTATTGTTTTTATTGGGATAGTGCTGTGTATTGGTGGGAGTTTTAAAAAAACGCTTGCACAGACAGAATTTACAGACAAGGAAAATACTGTGATAGCAACATTATTTGAAAAAACGAAACCTCAGTGTATTGGGCGCTATATCATTGATGTACCTGAATCATTCAATAATAAACTTAGGGATAGTATTTCTATCGGTGATTTTAAACTGGAAAGTTTGTTTACCTACGCACCCGCTTTCAAACAGCGCATTACATTACGTGAAGCGGAATTACGGGAATGGAAAACCAGTGCTGAAAATGCCCCGATGCTAAAAGAAATAATTCAATTACCCGATGGGAAAGGGGTTATTTTTGATAGAAATGTTCCAGGTGTAAGTGATTTAAGTCGTATTTTAGAAGCTCATGTTTATACAGGTCATGTCGCATTTATTATTACTATAGAAATATTAGACCTATCAGATCCTAAATATTTAAATAGAAAAAAAACATATGAAAATGCAGGTTTTTCAGAATCGGAAATGAATGACAAACCCTCAAAATTAGCAGCTATGAAATCGTTAATTTCTCGATTGCAAGGGCGTTTAGATCATGAAATTCCGACAGAGAAAGGCGTTTGTATCCCCAATGGTTTTATTTTAGATGGTAACGAAATGCTGACGCAGGATGTCGCTTTTCTTTACGAATTGAAGGAGTTCACATTTTCGGTTGAGTCAGATAATAGTATTGCCGATTCTAGTGATACGTTATTGGGCAGAAGTGCGGGGATCAATGAGGCGATAAGGCAACACAGTCGAAAAACAATCAAAAACGGTGAGCTATTACCTAATCATATTCCATCTCAAGAGTGGCTCATAAAAGGTGAGCAAGAAGTTTATTCAGAAGAGGAAAATAAAAGGCTCCCCAATTTACCATATTATTTCTTTACGTTTTACGCGAATGAAGCCACTAGTTCTTTAACTGTCCCTCAATTACACATTCTTATGCATAACCAAGATCAATTCACGCCATACAGTGATGCTGAAATGGTCGAAATTTGGGATCGAATTGTTGGTTCTCTGCGTTATAAACCGAATGCATTCTAGTTTTTCTCAAAGCGATAATGATTGTATTGTTATCGCTTTGATTTAACACAAGGGTGCTTAAGAGCCCCGCCGCGGTAGCTCCAATTTAGTAATGTTACTTTTTAGCAAATACCTAAATGACGCTATTCTATTTTCTTTAAGGATTAGTCAAAAGGATTAGCATAATGTCAAATAAAGATAATCCAGATATGGGGGAATGCCAGAATATCTCCTACCATTTACCCAAATGGACAAAAAATGGCGAAGTTATTTGGGATGATGTCACCGCACAACATAAATCGCTCAATGCGGAAGCCCACTGTATTAAACCACCAACCAAAGTTATTCCCGTTATTTTTATTCCTGGGATTATGGGAACGAATTTAATGTCGAAGGGTGATGATAAAAAAGAAATGTGGCGAGGGGATGCAGGGTATGAAATTTTTCTACAATGGGCGCAGAGGACAGGCCATGAAAGAAAAAACATATTAAACCCTGAAACAACAAGAGTTGATAATAGGGGTTTAGTAGATAAAGAGGTATATACAGCTTTTTCTGATGATGGACATTTATTTTCCAAACGTTGTGATAGAGGTTGGGGGGAAGCACTTAATTATAGTTATGGGCGTTTTCTGAGTGTTTTTCAGGCTGCATTAATTCATGACTGGCAGAGCAATGTCCTTAATTTCGAGCTTTTAAGTAAAGGTGATATTAATTTACCCTATGCCAGTATTCTTAATGAATTTGTCGAGAAACCATTTGGAACGGAAGAAAAAGAGAATGAGCAGACATTAACCCAAAAAGAACTCGACCATTTTAATCGTTTTTTATTTCCACTGCATGTCTTTGGCTATAACTGGCTTGCTGATAATGCAGAGTCCGCATCTAAACTTGTGGAGTATATCGATAACGTTATTAATTTATACCGGTGCCATGGATATGGCTTAGCAGTTGAAAAAGTCATTTTAGTAACTCATTCCATGGGGGGGTTAGTGGCTCGATATGCGATGAACCCTACCCCTGAATCTGAATTTGAGGGGTGCCAAAGTAAAGTGTTAGGCGTTGTTCACGGCGTGATTCCTGACTTAGGATCTCCTGCGGCCTATAGACGGATGGGGACAGGGGCGAGCGAAGAAGGCTATACAGCAGGACGAATTTTAGGGTGGTCAGCTAAAGAATTAATGCCTGTTCTCGCTCAATCACCAGCACCTTTACAATTACTTCCTTATCCATCTTATAAGTCACCATGGCTATTTATCCCTGAGGAAGGAAGTTACCCCCAAACAAAAGACCCTAAAACAGGAAAGTGTGATCCATTCAATGATATCTATCTTAGAAATGATGTTTGGTGGAAACTTTATAGACCGGACATTTTAGATAAGGACGAAATGGTAGTAGATAATAATTGGAAAAACTATGTAAAGCTGATGGAAATTAAAGTTCGTCAATTTATGTATCACCAAGAAAGTAAATTATATCATCCAAATACTTATGTTTTTTATGGTGAGCAAGTTGAGTCGGATGGCTCCCTTGGCTGGGAACCAACGAAGTTAACTGTTAGCCCATATGTGCTCTCTCAAGGAGAACCTCATTTACCACCAACACATCGCCAAAAACGAGAGAAAGGTCAATTAGCGAAAGAGTTTAAACTTATTTCGTCCAAAACTGCTGGTGATGGCACCGTGCCTGTCGAGTCGTTTTCCGCTATTTATTCTAATCAATCAATCAAAAGTATTTTAGCTACGAATGTTGATCATCAAGATGCTTACAAGGTCGATGATATTGCTGACATAAAAAACAGACCAGCAATTCAATTTACGCTAAGAGCAATTATTCAAATGGTTATGGATGTGCCATTAAATGATTAATAAGTATTTAGGACCACTTCTTGGGGTGTTTGTTTTTTCACTTATTTTTTTAGGTTTGGCTGTGTATGACAAAAAAAGTCGCTTAACTGAAAAGGATTATATTTTGATAGATTCATTTTTTGAAAATGCAAAACCACAGTGTATTGGACGATTTGTCGTTGATATTCCTATTCCTATTCCATTTAACAATATGAATGATAATCAAGTCTTTATTGATGATTTTAAAATTGAAAGTAAATTCATCTACCCTCCTGCGTTTAAGCAACGAATTGAGTTACGAGAGCAAGAACTTCGTAATGGAAAAACGAGTGAAAAAAACGCCCCAGTATTAAAAGAAATTATCCAACTACCTGGTGGTAAAGGTGTTATTTTCGATAGAAATAATTCAGGGCAAGATGATCTTAGTCGTACCCTTGAGGCTCATGTATATGTCAATCATATAGCCTTTATTATAACTGTTGATATATTGGATTTATCTAATCCAAAGTATTTGAATAGAAAGAAAACGTATGAAAATGCAGGGTTCTCTGAATATGATATGAATGAGAAGCCAACTAAATTAGCAGCTATACAATCCCTCATATCTCGATTATCTGGACGAAAAAACGAAGATATTCCTATCGATAACGGTGTTTGCATTCCGAATGGATTTATTGCGGATGATGGAAATAAACATAAAGAAATCATCTCATTTACGTATGAAAATAATGATTTTATTATAGGGTTTAGATCCGATAATACGGCTATTGGTTCTAATGACACCTTGTTTAATCGGAGTCCTCAAATCAATAAGGCTATGTCATTATCAAAGAAAAGTACTATTAAAAAAGAAAAGCTATCACCTAATGGGATCCCATCTCTTGAATGGTTAATGATAGGAAAACAGAATAAGCAAGAAAATACTGATTTTCTTGAGTTTATTATGTATTCAAATGAAATGATTGCTGACCCGAAGAAACCTTTGTTATACATTGGGTTAAATAATGCAGATAAAAACACGCAATATAGCCAATGGCAATTAGTCGAAATTTGGGATCGAATTGTAGGCACTTTGCGTTATAAATCGAATGCATTTTGATGTGCCTTGTACGGCAACCATCATGCAGTGAGCAAAAAAGCTTATACAAATGCGGTTATTTCTAATAAGTCTTCTGACGTACTACAACGGGGAATAGGGCTTTTGGATGTAATCTCATCTCGAAAAAAATAGCGAGTTTCATCCAAAACCCCCGCCAAGCTCTACAACCCAGCGGGGAGGCACTATAAACTTATTTACTCACAGCATTATGTTTCACAAACTGAGCAAAAGTATCCGCCCACGGTTGCAAGAAATCTTTGCTTTTCGGTGAAATATGGCCTTGCTCATCCACCATACCGTCATACCATTTCAGGTAACATTCAGGTTGGTTCATCGTTGGCATATTCAAAAAGGCAAGGCTGTTGCGCAGGTGTTGTTGGGCAATTGCCGTACTGATATTACCGATGGATACACCTAAAACCCCCGCAGGAATTGCATTCCACGAGTTATCACCCCAAGGGCGAGAGCCTTGGTCAATGGCATTTTTTAATACACCGGGAATAGAGCGGTTATATTCAGGAGTGGCAAAAATAATGCCATCACAGGCTTTAATTTGGGATTTAAAATTGGCAACGACAGGAGGCACATTTTGGTCAGCATCTTGATTGTAGAGAGGAAGGTCGCCAATGTTGATAAATTTGAATGAAAAATTTGCAGGGAACAGCTTAGTCATGGCTTTAGCGACGATTAGGTTGTAAGAATCCGCACGCAAGCTACCCACAATAACACCAATATTATATTGTTTTGACATGGTAAAACCTCTTCTATCGACGGTTGATGACGAATGTGACAAATAATTTGCACTTTGTCAGAATTTTATTTCGCATCTATTATTAAACATCATAACTCGAATCGGTGCAAAACTAAGTTAAATATAAAGTCAGCCAAAACAATAAAATCAAAACACAAAATAATTTTAAATTATCAATTAATTATGGGTATATGGCTTATCTAAAATGGATATTGTGAGTCCCATTCCACTATTTTGATTTAACCTTGAACAAAACAGGGTTACTTGATTTTGGTCAAAATGAAACATACCGACTGGTCGGTATCATCCATTGCATGAACAAAACAGCGCAGCACAGAAAAAAAGACCCTATCAAACTCCAAGTGGAGCTACTGAAAGCGGCTCGTATTATCGCGGGCAGGGAAGGTATTTCTGCCTTATCGCTTAATGCGGTCGCGCGGGAAGCGGGTGTCAGCAAAGGGGGGCTGATGCACCATTTCCCGAGCAAACAAGAGCTTATCCATGCGCTATTTCTGCAATTGCTGGGCATTATGGATGAGCGAATTAGCCTCATCATGGAAAATGATACCAATACATATGGGCGCTTTTCTCGCGCGTATTTACACTATATTGGCGAGCTAAAAGAGTCAGATGAAAGTTTCCAGCTCGCGTTATTGTCTTTGGCCATGCCAAATGAGCCTGTATTGCGTAAATGCTGGCGTGATTGGGTGCTGGGCCACTTAGCTAAAGGTGATGAGTTCGATAACAGCTATTTAGGGGCGCTAGTGCGTTATGGTGCGGATGGTTTGTGGTTGTCATCGTTAACGGAGGGAGAAACGCTATCACAACAAGAGCGTGATGCTATTGTCAGTCGGTTAACAGAAATATCGTTTGAAAAGCTGCCTTAATATGGATAAGTAAACACCGAAAATACCGTCATTAATATAATAAAAACATGGGGCGACAGTGAAATATAAAATCAATGCCTTCATTATATATGATGCAGTTGATGGCACTTTGTCTTTGAAAGACGACGAGGTGGATACGCAATTGTCTATTACCGCCAATGCATTGCTCTATTATTTTATCCAAAATAGGGGCGTGGTATCCCGTGACGATGTATTAAAAGCTGTGTGGGATGATAATGGGTTAGTTTCATCCAACAGTAATCTAAACCAATATTTGAGCTTATTAAGAAAAGCATTTCGCCAATATGGTATTGAAAATATTATTATTACGGTGGCAAGAGGGCGATTGGAATTTAATTCAGAGGTAACGTTAGAGCGTTTGAATGATGCCAAAATGCACCCCGCAGAATTTATTAAAAGCTTGAGTGAGATAGATGCCGCCGAAGTTGTATTATCGCCTGTTATTGAGCCACCGTTAATTGAACCAGAAAACAACGCTGCGCTACCCCCTAAGTCCCCCAAGCCATTCACCAAAGCAAAAAGAGAAATGTGCTGGTATTTTGCCAGTGGTGCATTTTTGCTGTGCTCTATCTTATTATTAGTTATGGCTTATTTATCGAATCAGCCATCCCAACCGATTAATATGACGGTGCTGGAACATGCTGGTTGCGATGTGCTTTCAAATGAAAAAATGATTAACGGCACTGTCGCGCAAAATTATGTACAAAACTTTGACAAGGTGAGAAATAACCTAAATCTTGCCTGTGTAGAAAAAGAGCGATTTGTTTTCTTCTATGGGGATAAATTACAAACCAACGGATTAGGACGTGTGTTTTTAGCCCATTGCGCAGTAAATGAAGATAATCCTTTTAGCTACTGTGATAACTATTTTTATTATTCTTGGAAGCCATCATGAAAATATCTGGGAAAGTATTATGTTTACTGAGTGCTTTGCTTTTTATTGTAGTGGTGATTTATACGCAATCCGTTTTATTTGCTAATAAGCAAGATGGCTTAATGGTTTGTTCTACCAAAGGGATTATGCGTTTTGAAAATATGAAAGACGAAAACGTCAATGGCAATATTCACTTTAATTTTGGGGCGAATGGAAAAGGGTCTATTGTTGTTGAGGGTTATACAGACTCTAAAGCAGGATGGTTATATTTACAGCGCTATGTGAAATTTAATTATACGACCAAACGCGTGTCACCAACGGAGCGCCATTATAATATTAGTCAATGGGAATCGAGTGCCTCTTCCATTGATGAATCCCCCGATGTGATTTTTGACTACTTTATGCGGGAAATGTCTGATAGCCATGATGGCTTATTTCTTAACGCCCAAAAGCTCAATGACAAAGCGCTGTTATTAAGTTCAATTAACTCCCCACTCTATATCTGCACATTAAAGCCTGGCAGTAAATTTGATTAGCAACATGCCTGTCGAGAGTATTAAAGTCGTCCTATTGTTGTATCTCTTTCCCTTCTAGTTGCCTTTAACTTCCATTGAAATGATAAGCACCTTTCGTGTTATTGGCAGGCTATCTTAGTGTGAGTTTCTTGGCTCAGTGCCTAAGTACCGTAATGTAAAAGGCTATCTTTATTTGCGAGCAAAGCTTATAAGCCAGTGAGCCGCCCCACAATTATCATTGCGTAAATTACCCCTTGGTATCAGCTTAATAATATCCTGTTAACAATCTCCCTCGATTAATCCGTAATCTATTTTTACTATTTTTTATTCACCAGACGGATGCGTGAATTTTTGGTTTTTTCAGCACAGTTATGTGAATTAAAGACTTATCAAATCTAATTACTAGTCAAATATTCTAAGTATCTCCTTGTTGTGGATTTATATTTTGTTTTTATTTTTCGCCTCTATAGTGAATTTGAAGCCAAAGGCTGCGTTCAATTAATCACCGCGCAGACACTGTTGGCGTAAATGATTACCTCGGTTCTGCAAGAAACATGTATTCGGACACATCAACTTAAAGAGCGCGGTAAAGAAAAATGAAGAAGGCTTCTCGGAGGAAACAACAATGGGTGATGCATTAGGTCTTATCGAAACTAAAGGTCTGGTAGCTTGCATCGAAGCGGCTGATGCGATGTGTAAAGCCGCAAACGTTGAGCTAATCGGTTATGAAAATGTCGGTTCAGGCCTCGTAACCGCAATGGTTAAAGGGGATGTTGGCGCAGTCAAAGCAGCGGTTGATTCAGGTGTTGAATCTGCTCAGCGTGTTGGCGAAGTCGTGACATCGCTAGTCATTGCGCGTCCACATAACGATATCAACAAAATCGTGATTAAACATAAGGCATAACTTTTTCCGGAGGAAAAAACATGGGTGACGCATTAGGTCTTATCGAAACTCAAGGGTTAGTGGCATGTATTGAAGCGGCTGACTCAATGTGTAAAGCCGCAAATGTTGTGCTGATTGGTTATGAAAATGTTGGGTCAGGTTTAGTGACGGCAATGGTGAAAGGGGATGTTGGTGCAGTCAAAGCGGCAGTTGATTCAGGTGTTGAATCGGCTTCTCGCGTTGGCACTGTTGTGACATCTCTGGTGATTGCACGTCCTCACAGCGATATTCAGAAAATCGTCGCCCAGTATAAAGTCACGGAATAAAAAGGAAATTACTTATGAAAGAAGCGCTTGGATTAATCGAAACCAAAGGTTTAGTGGCCTGTATTGAAGCCGCTGATGCCATGTGTAAAGCCGCTAATGTCGAACTGATTGGCTATGAAAATGTCGGCTCAGGGCTGGTGACTGCGATGGTGAAAGGCGACGTCGGTGCGGTTAACGCAGCTGTTGAGTCGGGTGTTGAAGCCGCAAAACGTGTTGGCACCGTGGTGACATCACGCGTGATCGCAAGGCCGCATAACGATATCGGCAAAATTGCACAGCAACACAAAGCCTAAGTTGTTGGCTGATAAGTAAATAAAACAACAAGTTAATTAGTTAATTTTGACTCCGATACGGGGGAAGACATGGTTGCATTAGATAAAGATCTGCAATCCAGACAACTGGCAAGAGAGCTAGTTAGAAACGCGAAACAAGCGCAGAAAGTTTTTGCGACATTTTCGCAGGAAAAAATCGACAGTATCGTGAAACACATTGCTATTGAATCGGCCCTTCACGCTGAAGAGCTGGCGAAAATGGCCAATGAAGAGACAGGTTTTGGTAAGTGGCAAGATAAAGTCCTGAAAAACACCTTCGCTTCAATGCGTGTCTATGAACACATCAAAGATCTCAAAACCGTTGGCATCATTAATGATGACAAAATCAACAAAGTCATGGATGTAGGCGTTCCATTAGGGGTGATCACGGCACTGGTGCCATCGACAAACCCGACATCGACCATCATCTACAAAACGTTGATTGCCTTAAAAGCAGGTAACGCCATTGTCTTCTCCCCGCATCCTAATGCCAAAGCCTGTAGTTTCCGCACATTAGACATCGTTAAAAAAGCGGCATTAGAAGCTGGCGCACCCGCCGGGATCGTTGATGGCGTCACGATGTTGACCCTTGAAGCGACCAAAGAGCTGATGCACAGCAAAGATGTTTCCTTAATTTTAGCGACTGGCGGGGAGGGCATGGTGCGTGCAGCCTATGCATCGGGTACGCCAACAATCAGTGGCGGTCCGGGTAATGGCCCTGCCTTTATTGAGCGCAGTGCCAATATCAAACAAGCCGTGAATGACATTATCACCAGTAAAACGTTTGATAACGGGGTGATTTGTGCGTCTGAGCAATCAATTATCGTCGAACGTTGTATTTATAACGAAGTGCACCGTGAGCTGTTAGCGCAAGGCGCTTACTTTATGAATGAAGACGAAGCGAAGCGCATGGCGTCAATGTTATTGCGGGCAAATGGCACCATCAACCCTGAAGTGGTTGGGAAAGATGCCATTACTTTAAGCCAACGCGCAGGGTTTAGCGTACCTGCAAATACTCGTGTGCTCATTGCGTTACAAGATACCGTTTCACCGAAAAACCCCTATTCGCGTGAAAAATTGTGTCCAATCTTAGGGATGTATATCGAAGAGGATTGGCAATCAGCCTGCCATCGTGTGGTGGATTTACTGACCAACGAAGGTTTAGGCCACACACTGGTGATCCACACGCAAAACGAAGATGTGATCCGCCAGTTCTCCCTCGAAAAACCGGTTAACCGTATTTTAATTAATACCCCTGCGGCACTGGGTGGCATTGGGGCTACGACTAATATTACACCTGCATTAACCTTAGGTTGCGGTGCAGTGGGCGGCGGTTCGAGCTCAGATAACGTTGGGCCAATGAACTTGCTGAACATTCGTAAAGTAGGTTATGGCGTGCGTTCTATTGATGATTTAAGACAGCCAGCACAACCGTGCTCAGTTGCTCAGCCTGCGGTTTCAACAGCAGTGAATCAATCGCAAATTAGCATTTTAGATGATGACCGTTTTCGCCAGCCAGTGACGGCTTCTGCACCTGTTTCTAACACAGCAGACAACCGTTTTAGCACGGCGGCCATCACGGAAGCGGTGGTTTCCCAAGGTGATATCACTGAGGAAAATGTTGAGCAAATCATCAAGGCCGTTCTCGGTCGCCTAAATAAGTAACTCATTGAAATAAGGCGGTATAAACCATGATTTTGGCAAGAGTAATCGGACATGTTGTCGCAACGCAAAAATGCCAAGAACTTAGCGGAAGTAATTTATTGATGGTTGCTGCGCTAGGGGATGACCTTGAACCGTTGAAAGACCGAACGTATGTGGCGGTAGACAGCGTTGGCGCTGGTATCAACGACATTGTGTTAGCCGAAGCGTACTTCGCGTTGAACAAAGACAAATACAAAGCCATGTCAGTGGTTGCCATTGTCGAAAAGGTTTATACCAAGGAGTAAACAACAGCATGAACCAGTTTCTCATTAAACCGCGAGTGCAATTTGGTGCTAACGCACTGGATTTCATCTCAACGATGCAAGCTCAGCAGGCCTTTATCGTGACCGATAAAGCCATGGTGAAGTTTGGCTTAGCAGAGGAAGTCACTCGTCGGTTAACACACTCAGGCATTGCGTTTTCAATGTATGACGATGTCCTGCCAGACCCTGATATTTCAGCCATCGTAAAAGGCATGAAAGTCATGGATGTGCAATATCCCGATGTGGTGATTGCGCTGGGTGGCGGCTCTGTGATTGATGCGGCGAAAGCGATTATTTACTCCTTATGGCACACGAAAAATGACGCCAATCGGGCAAAACCGCAGTTTATTGCCATCCCAACAACTAGCGGAACAGGCTCTGAAGTGACCAGTTTTTCAGTGATTAAGTCTCACTCTGAAAAACTGGTGTTAGTGGATGAGTTTATGTTGCCCGATGTGGCGATCCTCGACCCTGTTTTAGTGAAATCCGTCCCCGCATCGATTACCGCAGATACCGGTATGGATGTGCTTTGCCATGCATTAGAAGCCTATGTTTCCAATACCGCATCTGATTTCTCTGATGCGCTAGCGGAAAAAGCCGTACAACTGGTTTTCGGTCATTTGATTGACTGCTACCGCGAAGGGGGCAACTTGCTTGCTCGCGAAAAAATGCATAACGCTTCTTGTATTGCAGGAATGGCATTTACCAATGCTTCTTTAGGGATCACGCACAGTTTAGCTCACGCATTAGGCGGCGTGTTTCACATTCCACACGGCCGTGCCAATGCACTATTGATGGCGCACGTAGTGGCATTTAATGCCGAATTAGAAGGGCGTTGTGATACCGATGCGGCGAAGCGCTATGCGCACCTTGCGAAGAATTTGAATTTACCTGCTTCTAACGTACGTGAAGGCGTTGAAAGCCTGATTATGGCAATCAACGTATTGAAAGATGAAATGAATATGCCAAAAGGCATTCAAGCAACAGGCATTAATGAAACCGATTTTAACGCCCGTTTAGGGGAAATGGTGGGGCAAGCACTGCGTGATAGTTGCACTCCGACCAATCCACGGGATGTGAACCAAGTGCAACTTGAAACGCTATATCGGCAATCTTTTTAACAGCAATAAGCTGTTAGGTGATGAACAACAAACTAAAACGAACATCAGGATAGGCTAACATGACTAAATATGCTCTGACCCCACGCGTAAAAATGCTGGCTGAACGCTTAAGTGCCCGCAATAGCTCAATTATTACTGAACGTGCCAACATTTTAGAAGCACTGGAAAACCAACTTTCGGGTGCGCCGCAGGCAATTAAACCTGCTCAACGTTTTTATGAATTTATTCGCCATTTCCCTGCGTTTATCGCGCAAGATGAATTGATTATTGGTAGCCAATCCTCCACACCACGTGGCGCGATTTTCTTCACTGAAAACGAAATTCACAGCAACAGCATTTACACCTTCTTAGCGGGGGACAGCACCGTTGATGCCCCTGACTATTTAGCGGTACTGAACATCGGTTTTTTAGAAATTAAATCTCAATTAGAAAACCGCGTCAGAAATATTGGTAGCGCGGTCAGCCGCAATAGTATTGATGAGGCAAATAACTGCCGTGCCGCAATTTATGCCTGTGATGCGGCTATTCATTTTGCGCAATCCCTTGCATCGAAAGCGGAAAGCATGGCTGCGGTGGAATCAAACCAATACCGCCGTTTAGAACTGCAAGAAAGCGCAGCGATTTTACGTAATGTCCCAGCTAAACCAGCACAAACCTTTAAAGAGGCTTGCCAAGCGTTCTATTTGTTGCAGCTTATTTTGCATCTGGAAAATGGCAGCTATGCAGTTAACCCAATGGGCTTCGACAAAGCGGTTTACCCATTCTACCAACGAGACATCGAGCAAGGCCGTTTAACACCAGCCCAAGCGTATGAAGTGGTTGAAAGTTTATGGCTGAAATTGGCGGAGCTTTCTGAAGTGCGCTCGACAAAAGTGGTGGATGGTTACCCAATGTTTGATGCATTAAAAGGCGGTGTATATTTAACCGACCCTCGCGTATGCATTAACGAATTATCCGCTATGATGTTATCGGCTCATGAAAATATCATGGCCGTCAATAATGGGTTAAAAGTTCGCTTATATTGTGGCCAAGTAAGCACGCAACCACAATATTCTGCACCGAATGCCAGCTATGTTGCACCGTTTGCACAAGCTGAGACAGAATTTAAAGTCATGGAAGGGCTGACCCCACGTTTACAACGCCTGCGTAATCGCTACTTGGAAGCGCGTCCAAGCGTCTCTATCTACCGCGCTTTAGCCTTTACTGACGTTGTCAAAAATAACCCAGGTTTACCGCCGATTTTACTGCGCGCAAAAGCGTTTCGCCGCGCATGTGAAACCGCACCAATCTTAATTCAACCAGAAGAGTTAATTGTTGGGCATCCATGTGGAAAACCGCGTGCAGGTGCATTCTCCCCAGATATCGCATGGCGCTGGGTGGTCGAAGAACTCGACACCATGAGCACGCGCCCACAAGACCCATTTGTTATCTCTGAAGAAGACAAAAAAGTCATTCGTGAAGATATCGCACCGTTCTGGGAAGGCCGCTCATTAGATGAAATCTGTGAAGCGCAATACCGCGAGGCAGGTGTGTGGGAGTTTAGTGGCGAAACATTCGTCAGTGATTTGTCCTATCACCAAATCAACGGTGGGGGCGATACTTGCCCAGGCTACGATGTCTTATTATTCACTAAAGGTATGAATGGGATTAAGGCAGATGCACAGGCGAAACTGGCCGAGCTCAGCATGGAAAACCCAGACGATATCGACCGTATCTATTTCTACAAAGCGTCTATTGAAACTTGTGAAGGCGTTGTGGCTTACGCACACCGTATCGCAGAGCATGCACGTGAATTAGCCGCAAAAGAAACAGACGCAAAACGTCGTGAAGAGTTACTGACTATCGCGCAAGTGAATGAAAACGTACCGGCTAACCCACCAGTGACCTTGCAAGAAGCATTACAAAGCATTTGGACGGTGGAATCCTTGTTTGAAATCGAAGAAAACCAAACGGGTCTGTCTTTAGGGCGCCTCGACCAATATTGCTTGCCGATGTATGAAAACGACATCAAAACAGGCCGCTTAACACAAGACCAAGCACTGGAAATGATGCAGGCGTTTATCATCAAATGTGCTGAATTAATGTGGATGTCCAGTGAGTTAGGGGCGAAATATTTTGCGGGTTACCAGCCGTTTATCAACTTAACCGTGGGCGGGCAAAAACGCTCAGGCGGTGATGCGTGTAATGACCTGACCTACTTAATTATGGACGCAGTGCGCTTTGTTAAAGTGTACCAGCCATCACTGGCTTGCCGTATCCATAACCAATCACCACAGAAATACATGGAAAAAATTGTCGATGTGGTTAAAGCCGGTATGGGCTTCCCTGCCTGCCACTTCGATGATTCCCACATCAAAATGATGCTGCGCAAAGGTTTTGATTTTGAAGATGCGCGTGACTACTGCTTGATGGGCTGCGTTGAACCACAAAAATCAGGCCGAATTTATCAATGGACATCAACAGGTTATACCCAGTGGCCAATCGCCATTGAGTTTGTACTAAACCGTGGTCGTATGGTGTTGTTTGATAGTTACCAAGGCTTAGATACCGGTGACCTGCGTGATTTGAGAACTTTCGAAGACTTTGACCGTGCGGTGAAACAACAAATCGCCCATATTGTCCGTTTATCCGCTGTCGGTACGGTGATTAGCCAGCGTGTACACCGTGATGTTGCGCCAAAACCATTAATGTCCTTGCTGGTGGAAGGCTGTATGGAAAAAGGTAAAGACGTTGCGGCAGGTGGTGCGATGGTTAACCACGGCCCGGGTTTGATTTTCTCTGGTCTTGCGACTTACGTCGATTCCCTCGCCGCCATTCGTAAACTGGTTTATGAAGATAAACGTTACACCCTTGAGCAAGTACGCGATGGTCTCTTAGCTAACTTTGAAGGCTATGACGAATTGCGTCGCGATTGCTTAAATGCGCCGAAATTTGGTAACGATGACAACTATGTTGACCAATATGCGCTGGATATTACGGAGTGGACAGAGCGTGAGTGCCGTAAATACGACATGTTGTACTCCACATTCAGCCACGGGACTTTGTCGATTTCGAATAATACCCCAATCGGGGAATTGACTGCCGCGAGTGCCAATGGACGCTTGGCGTGGATGCCATTATCAGACGGTATCAGCCCAACACAAGGTGCAGACAAACAAGGCCCAACCGCCATCATAAAATCCATCAGTAAAATGAATGTGGAAACAATGAACATCGGTATGGTGCATAACTTCAAGTTCTTAAAAGGCTTGTTGGATACACCAGAAGGTCGCCACGGCTTAATTACCTTACTCAGAACCGCTTCTATTTTAGGTAATGGCCAAATGCAATTTAGTTATGTCGACAATGAAATGCTGAAAAAAGCACAGCAAGAACCTGAAAAATATCGTGATTTAATCGTTCGAGTTGCAGGTTACAGTGCTTACTTCGTCGAACTCTGTAAAGAAGTTCAAGATGAAATTATTAGCCGTACCGTGATTGAGAAGTTCTAAATCGATATCGGCAGGTATGGTGACATACCTGCCATTTCAGAATAAAAACAATAAGTTTTGTCATATTTTGAGGTGCAATGATGAGCGCGGCAGATATTAAAGGTCGGATATTTAATATCCAAAAATATTCCATTTATGACGGCGATGGTATTCGCACGCTGATCTTCCTTAAAGGGTGCAATATTCGTTGTCCATGGTGTGCGAACCCTGAAGGGTTAAGTAGCCAATTTCAAGTGATGTTTTCCCACGATAAATGCGTCAATTGCGGTAAGTGTGTGGATGTTTGCCCTACCGGTATTCATTACAAAACAACCAATGAGCAGGGTGAACAAATTCACCGTGTAAATCGCAGCATTGATTGTATTGGCTGCCGTAAGTGTGAAGAGGTGTGCATTGGCGGTGCGTTAGACATTATGGGCAAAGATGTCACGGTCGCGGAAATGATGGAAATCATTATGCAAGATTATGATTTTTATATTTCTTCTGGTGGTGGCGTCACGATTGGTGGCGGGGAAATGAGTCTGCAAACTGATTTTGCGGTTGAGCTACTGCGTGAATGCAAAAAAATGATGATTAATACCGCGGTAGAAACCCAAGGGACAACATCATTAGCCAACTATGAAAAGCTCGCCCAAGTTGTTGATTTGTTTTTGTATGACATCAAACATATCGATAGCGCACAGCATAAAAGTATCTTTGGTATTGGTAACGAAAATGTACGCCAAAACCTTGAAAGACTTATTGAATTAGGTGCAAACGTGGTGGTGCGGATGCCTTTGGTTCGTGGGTATAACGATTCGTACGATGCCATCACGGGTGCCATTGAATACGCGATGGAATTAGCCAAACGCGGCAATGTAAAACGTATCGATATTCTACCTTATCACCAGTTGGGACGCGGTAAATACGACAAACTGGACATGATTTACCCAGTGAAGCAAGACCCAACCTATAGCGCAGAAGAGCTTGACCAATTAGAAGCGTTCTTTAAACAGTTTGATTTTGATATTCGACTGGTTCGTCACTAAGTAGGAGAGACAGATGAAAAGTTTAGGTGTGATTGAAACTCGGGGACTGACATCCGCAATACAGGCTGCGGATGCGGCGTGTAAAGCGGCGAGTGTTGAGATTGTCGGTTATCGGAAAATTGGTTCTGGCCTGGTTTCTGTTTGTTTTCAAGGGGAAATCAGTGCAGTACGTACCGCCGTCGACCACGGTATTGCGGTAATTAGCAATAGCCAATTATGCGTAGGCTCACTGGTGATTGCGCGCCCTGAAGAAAGTGTGATTACAAAATTATTAACAGTAAAAAGCAAAAAAGGCGAGTTAGTAAAAAGCGTCGAACAAGCTGAAAAACCAAAAGAAAATTTGGTTACCGAGGAAAAGGCTGAACCAGAAGTGACGGAAAATAGCGTTAAAGAGCCCAAAAATGACCTGCGTAAAGGTAAAAAATCATGATGAATGAGCAATTGATGGGCAAAATTTTATCTCGCCTTTCAACTTACAACCCTGCAAGTGGAATGCAACCTGCGATTGCGATCCCTGTGGGCGTTTCTAACCGCCATGTACACCTTTCGCAACAGGATGTCGAAGCCTTATTTGGTCAAGGTTATCAACTCACACCGTTTAAGGATCTCAAGCAGCCTGGGCAGTTTGCGGCGAAGGAGTGCGTGATGGTGGTTGGGCCAAAAGGCTCAATCAGTAAGGTTAGAGTTTTAGGTCCTGTACGCCCAAAAAGCCAGTTAGAGGTCTCAAAAGCGGATTGCTTTGCCTTAGGGATTAAAGCGCCAGTGAGGGAGTCTGGTGATTTAACGGATTCTGGCAGCGCATTATTAATTGGCCCAGCAGGGCATGCAAACCTTGAATCTCAAGTGATTTGCGCGCAGCGTCATATTCATATGAACACGATGGATGCCAGAGCGTTAAACGTGGTGAATGGGCAAAAGGTCAATATTCGTACGGAAGGTGAGCGCCGCTTAGTGTTTGATGAAGTTGTTGTCCGTGTGGATGAGCGCTTTTCCCTTGAATTTCATATTGATACTGACGAAGCCAACGCTGCGGGTCTGCGCAATAATGACAGCGTATTTATTGTTGGTTAAGGGATGGTGGCAAGGTGAACGAAAAACAGATTGAGCAGATAGTTGAGCAAATTGTACGGCAGTTAAATCAACGCGTTCTTGTAGTGTTATCCCCAGTAGAGGGCTACCAACAGGCGATTTATCAAAGACTAACGCAATTTTCATCGGTTTCTTTTTCACTCTACGCTACGGATTTAATGCCCTCAACACCGTATTTTAAACAGTGGGCAACGCTGGGAACAATGTTTGATAAAAATACGTTACAGCTAAATGCATTAGGACGTTATCACAGCGTATTTTTGCCTTTTATTGATGCCAAAGTGGTAGGGGAAGTGGCAAATGGCTTGTTTACCAGTGAGGAAAGCCAGCTGGTCTTGCATGCCCTTGCTCAAAATATTCCTGTATTGGCATTAAAACACCATTGTTGCCCTGAAAGTGAACTCAGCCAAATTTTAGGTTTAGATAAAAATAAACACTATAACAACTTGATTAAAGAAAATATGACGAAGCTTATTTCGTTGGGCGTGCAATTTAATACATTCAATGAAATTGAAAATAAGCTTTTAAAAAATAATGTTAATCAAATTACAGAGCCTAAAAATAACCACTACGAAAGTCGCTATATTACTTTAAATGAAGTAATGAAAAACCCTGGAGGGTATATTGCGAATGATAATAAATTAACAGATTCAGCTATCGATTATTTGAAATCTTTAAAGAAATAAAATATCAAAATTAATTTAATCTAATTTGTCTATTTATTGTAGGAGTATTATCTATGTCCCCTAAAGCAAAATCATGGCTTTGGATGCTGGCGGTTATTATTTCAGAAACCTCAGCAACCTCTACATTGAAAATGTTTGATAATAGTGAAGGTACTACAAAATCCTTATTATTAGCACTGATCGTTGTATTGTATGTTATCTGTTATTACTCACTTTCCCGAGCGGTTAAATATATCCCTGTAGGCTTGGCTTACGCAACATGGTCAGGTACTGGGATCCTTATGGTATCCACACTTGGCATGTTGTTTTATGGGCAACATCCTGATACGGCAGCAATGATTGGTATGGCGGTTATCGCAAGTGGGATTGTGATCATGAATCTGTTCTCCAAAATGGGCGCGGATGAAGAAGAAGCCGAAGAACCCAATAAAGAAACGAAAGAGTCATTATTATCCACCAATAATAAAGCCGTTCATTAATTAAAATTTAAGGGGAAAGATTATGTTTACTGGATTTTTATGGCTAGCACTTTCGATTGGTTCTGAAATAACCGGAACCTCAATGATTAAAAAAACCAATAGCTTTAGCAAACTCGGTCCGTCTATTTTAGTGATCATCGCCTATTGTTTATGTTATTTTGCATTGACCCGCGCAATGGGGTATATCCCTGTCGGAGTGGCTTATTCATTATGGTGTGGGTTTGGTATTGTCGGTGTGACATTAGTTTCCATGATTTTATATAAACAAAAACCCGATTTTCCTGCGGTATTTGCGATGGGGTTAATTATCTCCGGTGGGATAATTATGAATACCTTCTCAACAATGTAGTCAGCTTTCAATGGCAAGATAGGTTGCCAATTTTTATGGCAACCTTAATACAATCAAGCTTGTTGAATAATTAGTCCTTCAACATTTGGGTTACCGTTGTACTTTGCATTTCCCTCTAAAGTTAAAATGCACTTTTCACTTGTGAAGGTAAGCTCGTCAAGTGTGGTATTATTTTTTAAACTAACATATTTAATTTTGCTTTTTTGCTCATTAGACGATGATTCGAGCACTTTACCATCTACTTTTATGACGCCATTGATGATGGTAATGTTACTTCCTGTTATATTTCTAATGGTTTTTGATGAGTTAATATCATCTTTTAGCTCTAGTTTTTTTATTTTATTATTTTCTCCTAAAGTTGAACTTTTACTGTAGGATATTATTTTATTCAAGGTTGAATTGTTAATTTCATTTTTTTCTGAATGAGTAGATAGTGCTCCGGTTACTTCAGTATTATCTAACCATAACTTTCCGATATTTGTATTTACATTTCCATGAATTTTACTCTCAGAAATATGTGTTTTTCCCATGTTATTTGTGACGCTACCATCAATATGGCATTTATCCATGATATCAATTGAACCCATGTTATTCTTTATTACTCCAGTGACAATGCATTTAGATCCTAACTGTATACTCCCCATGTTGTTAGTTGTGTTTCGAATTTTGCAATTGTTACCAATGTTTATTTTACCCATGTTACTTTGTATTTCGTTATTAATTTCCTCTCCATTTTTAATGTAAATGTTTTTCATATTAGTTTTAAGAATTGATGTGCTTTTCTCTAATTTAGCATGACAGTTTTGGGGATTAACCCTTGTATGGAAGTTTTCAAAGAGTTGATTTACTCCACTGATTTGGACCCCTTGTCTACCACTGATAGTGATTGAGTTAACTGAGCCTATTTTTAATACAGTATTAGTTGAAATATGATTAGTACGTAAAGGCATTTTGTTTTCCTTAATGTTGTTAAAGTAAATGACAATATACATACTAAAAATAATAATAATTTTAATTTTCGATTATCAGTAATATCAATAATGAAAATAATATCGCGAGTAAAGTCTTATGATGCGATACATGGCTTTTTCGCAATATAAAATGACGTTCTAGCGATAGTCCTTTTATACAATCGTATGTTAATTTAATGGCTAATAAGGGGTTAAGTTAGGAGCTGAAAGTGTCAATTATTGAGTGGGATGATTTTACCCGTGTTGAAATGCGTGTTGGTACTATTATTAGTGCAGAGCTAAACAGTAAGGCTAAGAAACCCGCGTATGTGATGGAAGTTGATCTTGGGGAGCTGGGTATTAAACGCTCTAGCGCACAAATTACCGTCAATTACACCCCTGAAAGCCTAATCGGCAAGCGTATTCTTTGCGTTTGTAACTTTGAAGTAAAACGTATAGCAGGCATCAAATCTGAAGTATTAATCACAGGGGCGCCTGATGAAACGGGGGCAATCGTTCTTGCTGAGTTTAACCTGCCTCTTCCGAACGGTGCGCTTTTAGCATAATCGTTGCAATATCTACATTTTTTGATGGCAAAGGGTATACTCTTACTATTCATTGACTGTAGGAGTGTCATTTTTGCGATTACCTGAGCTGCATTTTCGGCAATATTCTGACGAAGTCATTTCTCATCAACATGATGGGCAGTGGCAAGTCGTATTGTCGTTATCAGGGCAAATGGAAATCAATATGTATCGGCAGCATTTTCAATTAGATGCCGGGAAGGGTATCGTGATCCCGCCAAGCGTGAGTCATGCGTTTAGCGGCCAAGACGGTAACCAAAACTACGTTCTGGAAATGCCTGCCACCGCGCAGTGGGCGCTAGACGAAAAAATGACCCAATTTGCACTTACGCCATCAGCAATGGGTTTACTTCATTGGCTACAAAGCTTTCCCCAAGCACCTGAAAATAATTTTGCCGTGGCGCGTTTACTGTTGGCGCAATTAAAACCTGAAAGTCAGTGGATTGATGCGGTTTCTCAGTGGGTTGAAACACGGCTGCACTTGCCCATTAGTTGTGAAGATATGGCATTGGCTTTTTGTATGTCAGTCAGTACGTTACAACGAAGAGTTAAGGCCGAAACAGATTTAACGGCGATGCAATTTATCCAACAAAAAAGGATGGAAGCCGCGGGGAGTTTGTTGCTTACAAATAGCAGCATAGAAACGATAGGCCTTTGTGTGGGGTATGATTCCCACTCTGCATTTAGCCATGCATTTAAAAAATACTATGGCAAAACCCCGCTTGAATACCGAACACAAGCAACAATATCCCGTTAAAGTTATTTCTCTGTCTGCGCCATGTGTGTCGAAATCGCCTGCGAATACTCACCCTGTAAAAAATCAGTATTGACGCCAGCTTGCCTTAATTTTAATTCAAGTAGTGCGAGCTGCTTACTCACACTGGCATAATTCGGGTCGTCAACTGATAGCCCTTGAAGCATACGGCTAAGTGTTAGCGCATCCTTTCTTTGCTGCAACTCAGCAGGCAAATACCCCGAATTCTTTAATATGCGATATCCCGCCCTTAACTCGGGAGGAACTAAACTGTCATCTTCAAGATGCAGCGGTTTGCCTTCGCCATTAAGTTGTGACAGTTCCCCTTTATTTAAGGATTCCTGAATATGGCGTTCAGCCCAGAGATCAATAATCGACATTATCGTAACAACGTTGTGATGTGAGGAGATTATTATAGCGGGTAGAGTCGAAGAGTAAAATCAGTCGCTAGGTGAGCGACTGATTTTGGTGGGCAGAAAGTTACACCATGCGGATCCCTTCAAACGGGTTCCAGCCATCTAGCCCTTTGGTTTCTTTTATATAATAAGCGTAGTTAGCAATCATCGCCCAAAGTGCTGAGATACCAACAGATAGCCCAGTATATGCTCCATTAGGGATGGTACCGCCAATCATAAAATCGATAATATTAAGCACCAGACCTAAGCCAATGGAAATGCCTAACAGGACTAAACCTTTTTTCCATAAACCTAAAATTAAAAAATAAATAATGCCAAAGAAAAAGGCAAAAAAGTTCATACTAATTAGAAGTCGTCCACCGAAAGACTCTGCTTTTAATGCAGCTTTAAATTCTGGTGTATCAGGTGCTCCGTGAGTATCAAAGAAATCAAAGCGCTTTTGCCATTTACTAGAATATTGTTTTTGTTCCATTTTTTATCCCTTACTGTTTTAAATAAATCCACAATGCAAATAATACCGTTAAAACTGCAATAAGCAGGAGAGAAAAAATCTTAAATTATTGATTTATAGATTATTCTTACTTTGTGCGTTTCTTTTATTAAGAAGGAATTGTAAAATTGATGTATATGAGGGGAGATTTTTTTCTTTTAAAATCAAGTTATTGTGTTTGTTTTTTTATACCACTGATAATTCGACGCTATAAATTCATTTCAATTCAGTGAATGGTTGTAAATAAATATCTCAAAAACACCAATTTGGCGTATTTAAAATATATTTTACTGATATTTTACTCCTGTCGTGTGTTTTGTTGCCTATATCGGAATGGTTGGAATTTAATGTTGATTTAATTTTGTTTTTTGGTTTTTTAGTCTGCGTTTGGCAGGGGTTATTATCGGTTATCGCGATGACGAATTTTTTAAATTTTTTAATTTTCATTTAAATCAATGGGTTATTTAAATATATTTAGTTACATTCTTCAAGCTGAATACATACTTTAGATATATCCGCGTACGCACTTTATGGATAATATTTGCCTCGTTCCCAACAACAGATAAATTTTTTAATTAAATAACTTTTAAATATTAATACAAGGTATATAAAATGAATAAAACTTTAATCGCACTATGCTTAGCATTAACAACTACTTCTATTTCTGCAATGGCTGCGGATGCAGGTTCTGGTAAAATTACATTTAAAGGAACAGTAAATAGTGGTGCTTGTACGATTGCTCCTTCTGATGTTAATAAAGAAGTTCAGTTAGGAAGTATTTCAGCAGCTAATTTATCAACCGCAGGTAAAACAGGTCCATTAAATACTTTCGAATTAAAATTACAAGATTGCCAATTAGATTCAGGTACTGCGGGCTCTCCATACTCTAAAGTAAAAATTGAATTTAATGGCCAGCCAGATGCAACTAAAGCTACATTATGGTCAAATGCAGGTAGCGCAGATAACGTTGCAGTTGCATTCTTTGATAATGCAGGAAACACAATTAAACCAGGCGATATTTTAACTCAAACACTGAAAGCCTCTGAAACAACAATTATTTTATCTGCTCAAGCGGAATCAACAGGTAAAGCAACTTCAGGTAGCATCAGCTCTGTAGCAAATTATGTATTAAGCTACGAATAAGATCTCAATTATGCCTAATCTAAAGCTTTACGCTTATTAGCGTAAAGCTTTGTATCCTCCCTATGATCATAAGAGTGAAATCATGTATTTTAAGAAAAAAAATATAGGTTATATTATTTCCCTCATTATGTGTGGTGGATATTCTAGCGCTGAAACTTTTAATATTAATGCACTTAATTTATCTGTAGATGATAATATTGACCTAAGCTATTTTGAAAAAAACAGTTTAAGTGAAGGTTTGTATGAATCAGATATTGTTTTAAATAACAAAAAAATTATCCGTGGAGAAAAAATTAAGTTTATTAGTAATAATGGAATTGTTGAGCCATGTATTACAGTAGAGTTAATAAAACGTTTTCCTTTAAATGAAGAAGCCAAAGAAAAACTAATATCTTCACAAGAAGATAATTGTATTAATTTATCATCACTCGATGAAAGTGTGGCTATTGATTTCAATGATAGTGAACAAATTCTTGTTATTTCGATTCCGCAAAAGTACATGGAGTCCACTTACTCTTCGTGGGTTAGCCCTGAGATGCGTGACTACGGAATTTCAGGTTTAATTTTAGATTACACCATTAGTGATAATCATTTGGTTCGCAAAAACGCAGAGACACGTAACCAGTTATATGCTTTTGGTAATGTGGGAGCTAATTTAGCTCAATGGCGCCTGCGTGCAAATTACCAATATGAAAATAAATTAATGGGAAAAGATGGACGTGGAAATCAGAAAAAAAGCTTAGATTGGGAGCAAGTGTATGCTTTTAGAGACATTGCTAGCCTATCTGCAAAGCTATTTGTCGGTGATATTTTTACTAAATCTGACCTGTTTGACAGTGTGCGCTTCAAAGGTGTGAGCGTTTTTACTGATGAAAGTATGTTGCCACCAAGCTTAAGGGGTTATGCACCTCAGATCACAGGGGTTGCGGCATCAAATGCAACCGTCACATTATCGCAAAATGGCCGTATCATTAGTCAGGTTAAAGTTCCCGCAGGTCCTTTTGTGATTAAAGATTTAAGTCAATCAGTTATGGGGACTATTGATGTCACTGTGACTGAAGATAATGGTAAAGAAACTAAATTCCAGTTTACCACAACCAATATTCCATTTTTGACTCGCAAGGGGCAAGCTCGCTACACGATGAATTTAGGGCAGTTATCCCCTAAAAATGGAACGTTTGCTAACGATAATTTTATGACTGTCGAAAGCTCTGTTGGTGTATTCAATAATACCTCCGTCTTTGGTGGGTTAGTGGCAACATCAGGGAATAAATATCAAGCCATTAACTTAGGTATTGGTCAAAATCTCGGTTTCTTAGGCGCTTTTTCGCTAGATATTACTCAGTCTTATGCTGATACCGTGTTGGGGCGTGAAAAAGGAAAAAGTTACCGTATTAACTATGCTAAAGATCTACCAAGTATCGATGGTCAGCTGACGCTTACCGGATATCGTTTTGCGGACAGAACGTTTAATTCATTATCTAATTTTGTTGAGCAAAATTTTACAGATAAACAAGACGTTGACATAAACAAGGATAAGCATGTTTTTTCATTATCTTATGCCCAACAATTAAGAAGCATTAATGCGAGTGCGAATATCACGGCATCACGTAAGACCTATTGGAATGGCAAGCAAAATAACTATTTCAGCGTGGGGTTAAATAAGTTTTTTGATGAAGGTTTCATGAAAGGTGGCAACATATCACTTTCTTTAAACCAAGTTCGTGGGGCTAATGATAAAACAGATAACCAAGTTTATTTATCTGTCAGTAAGCCATTAAGTTCTGAGAACCAAAATGCGTCAATATCTTACTTTGCCTCTTATAGTGATAATAACAAACGCTACGCGAATAACATTAATTACAGCCGACATGTAGATAAAGATACAAATTATAACTTAACCGCATCAACACAGGATGGTTTATCTGAAGGTATGGTCAGCACTTATGTGTCACATAGTGGTGAGGCAGGGCAAGTGCAAGTCACGGGGTCGCTATCGGATTCAATCAATTCATTAGGAATGACAGTGAGTGGTTCAGTGACAGCGACACAACACGGCATTTCAGCGCACCGTTTGACGTACCGTGACCAATCTCGTTTAGTGGTTGATGTTCCAAATGCACAAGGTGTAATTATTGAAAATAGTCATGCATCTACCAATAGTCGCGGATTAGCAACCATCAGTAATGTACCAACCTACTATAATATGGAATATAAGATTGATGTGAACAATTTGCCAGATAGCGTCAATATTGATGATAACGTTTTAGCATCGACACTCACGGATGGTGCAATAGGTTACGTTAAAATGGATGCGGATATCGGTAAGTCATTGATAACAAGAATTAAACTGGCTAATGGGCAATACCCGCCATTAGGTTCAGTAGTGAAAAACAATGTAACGGGTAAGGTTTCAGGCATTATTGCTGAATCAGGCATTGTGTACTTAACTGGGTTGAATATGGGCGATCAACTTAGTGTCAATTGGGGGGATGCACAAGCGTGTACATTCCTTGCTGACAGTCTCCTTGCTAAAAGCAGCGATTCAATTACATGCAGTCACTAATATGATTAAAATGGGTGAAAAAATGACATTATTCAAAAAAATACTTTCCGTTGTTTTACTATCAAGTGTAATGAGCCAGGCGCATGCGGTACTTGGATTAGATAGAACCCGTATTATTTTTAATGAAGCGGATGGTGGAACCAGCGTGGTGGTTGAAAACCAAGATGCAGGGTCTTCTTTTTTAGCACAGACATGGATAGAAAACCAAAAAGGCGAAAAACTGACGAATTCGTTAGTTGCGTTACCTTTTTTACAAAAAATTGGGCCTAAACAGAAAAAACAAATCAAAATCGCTTATATGGATGGGCAAAATACATTACCGACAGATAGGGAAAGCCTACTTTATTTTAATGTATTAGGCATTCCACCTCAAGGTAACGAAGCGAATACAGTTCAGTTTACTATTCAATCACGCTTAAAATTATTTTATCGTCCAAAAGGCATTGATTACAAAATATCCGTAGATAAAGATTTTCAACGTGATTTAAAAGTGACAAAACAAGGTGGAAATATTACGTTGTCGAATCCAACGCCGTTTAATATCGTGATAACAAATATTAATGTCGACCAAAGCAAGGATAAAAACTTTCCTGAGGTGCTTGTTGCACCGTTTAGTGATTCCACGGTGACGTTAAAAAATCCAGCATGGAATAGTTTTGAAGTTGCTTATATTGATGATTTTGGTGGGTTGAAATTTAATAAATACCAATGTGCACCTGCGCAGCCTTGCCAGTTATTGCCACAGGCGAAATAAAAAATGCAAAAATTGAATCTCACCAAAATAAAATTTAAAAAAAGACTTTGTCAAAGTGGGGGGATTTTTCTCCTTCTTATATCAGGCTCCGCGGCTTATGCGGGGGTGACGTGTAAACCCAATTCTGGGGTACCTGGATCGGGAGGAAATGCATGGAACCCGCTCCCTGAGGTGTATATTGATATGAATACAACACCTGGCGCGATTGCTCCAGGTACGTTACTCGGCTCTGCAAGTAGTGGATGGTTCTCGTGGGCTTGTGTATTTTCAGGCTCAAAAGCTGAGCGCACAATCTGGTTTAATAATCAAACGCCTACAAATACAAAAAACTTACTTAAAAATAGTGGCGTTAGACTTTATCAGGATAACATATACTCAGGCTCTGTTGAGATTACGGCAGCTAGTACACCCGCCTTGGAAGTAGGATATTGGGCGGCAGGCTCGATGAATGTCATGTTTGGTTATACGTACCGAGTAGTAAGAGGCACTGGGGAGTTAAAATCATTTGATACTGGGGTTTTTAATGTTGGTTATCACAGTGATTACCAGAAGAAAAGTTTAGGAGATGTTTATCAAGCGAGGATCATCGGGAAACTGGTGAACTACTGTCCAACGCCAATTGTTCATATGAGCAACAAAGTGGTTGATTTCAAAGAACTCACGGTTGAGAATTTTGAAAATGGTAAAACAGTTAAAGAAAATTTTTCCTTAGATTTAGTGCCAGATTCGACCTGTGATGCCGCATTGGAAATCAGCGTCGCATTCCAGAGCAACAGTGGTGTGATAAATAAAAAATACATGGTCTTTAACAATGGACTACAAGCGGCGATAACCGATAGAAGTAATAATCAAATGGTTACCTTTGACCAATATTATTATAAAGGTAGCATTAGTAAACAAAACCCAGGTTACTTCCCGTATAGTGTTGAGTTATCGAAGAAAGATAACGAAGCGATTAAATCAGGGCAGTTTAGTAACACGGTGAATGTTTTATTTACTTACCGCTAGCGAGTTTCAGGCCTGGTATTCGTTCAAAGCTCATTACGTTAGCGTGGTGGGCTTTTTATGTTTTAAAAAGCAGGCGAAAGGATTGATAAGGTTATAAAAAGCAAAAAACCAGCCTTAAGCTGGTTTCTTTAAATAGTGGTGCCGGACTCGGAATCGACTTTTTATCATAACGTTATGTATTTAAATTAATTAATTGAATTTTGTTTAATTTATACCCTCAATTGTGCCCTCAGTCCCTAAAATAGTATTTGCCGAGCACCAAAATAGTCTCTTTTTTGAGAATATGATTTCGATTTCTATTAGGAAATAATGATACACCATGATATCGAAAAGGGCAGGGATCCACATGGAGGCCTGTTTATTTGATCTCTTGCAATAATAATGAATGAGATGATTAATATCAATGAAAAATGGCCCAATTTTGATGGGCCGATAAACAAAATAGAAGGGGGATCAGCGGGCAATATCGCGATAAAATACGGCATTACAATCAAAGTCGGCAAAAATTTTTGCCCTGTTTTTAGGATTGGGGGTAAACTGACCAATCGGTTTATCATTGGCGTACACTGCAAATGAGTTCGCTTTTGTTATCGCTTGCGTAAAGAGAGTCCAGGCATTACCTTCACTACGCGTTTTGGTTTCCTCAGGAATGTAATAGACTTCATCGTCGATAACAAAGGCGATATTGTTTGTATCGATAGGATGTCCATCTTGATAAAGATAAACGCCATTATCATATTCCTCATCAGCAGCAATATTACAGGCAAGAATAACACTGAGATGTTTATCATTACTGATGCCGTACTCCATATAGCCTTGTGCGAAGGTTGCCGACCAATAATTGGGGATAGCGAATGCACTTAGTGAGCCGCTCATGAGAACACAGGCTAATAGTATTTTTTTCATCATCATTTAACCTCTACGATGTCGAGAACAATATTGAAGCACTTTGGCGGAATAACCGAGATATTGGCGTTGTTCTTCAGTTAATGATTGTGCTGTATTGATTTTTGATGCCATAAATTGGGCGAGTTTGTCTTCAGGGAATTTTTTAGTCAGAAGAGTGAATGCGCATTCACACTCCTGTTTATTAAAGGCATTACTGTTGTTAACACATTGATGCATAAAAACCTCTTTGGGCGACTCTGAACAACTGGTTATCAGGAATAAGCTTAAAAGAAGCAGATATAAACGAAATAGGTTGCGATTTTTCATTGGATATTCAGCCATAAAAGAAAGAGTACACAGGGATTAGCCCGACAAACCAGCCAATGACTTGAGGGCCGATAGCCCAAAAGAGCTTGGCTTGTATCAGCCCTATCGCACCTTCGCGTGTTGTGATGTAATCTGGCATAATCGCGAGTCGTATAGCATTGCCGATAAACATGCCCAGCCCTGTTCCTAAGCCCATGACAACGAAAAACTTAATCCCTGCCCAAACACCGTAGATATGACCGGTAGGCGAAATCCAATTATAAACAACGACAATTGCGCTAATGACGAAAGCAATTAGCAGGTATTTAATAAAATAAGATGAGTTCATGTAACCACCTTTTTTAGGATGTAAAATAGCCAACATCAAAAAGGCATGTTGGCTAGGTAAGTTGAGGGTAATCTATAAGGCTGAATGCCAGAGATTAGAATCGGTAAGTCAAACCAAGCATGATGTCATTGGCCTTCACTTTGATTTTTGAGGTGTTTTCCCCATCGCCTACCGCTGTCGTGATGTCGGCTTTTCCAGCATCTAAATAGCGATAACTCAGCCCCATATCCCAATCGTCATTGATGGCATAGTTCACCCCCGCACCGACACTCCAGGCAAAGTTATTGGCGGTATGCGTGTGAGTATCATGCAGAGAGAGTCCTGGAGTATAAGCATCAGCGCGGGTGGTTTTAAAATCCACGGCCGCATAGCCTAGCCCGACAGAGATATACGGCGTGAAATCTGAGCTATTTTTAATGTCGTAGTACCCATTGACCATTAACGTATTGAGTTTGATTTGGTTTTTAATATCACGAGTTTGATGTACGCCATTACGCACACGGTCGCGGATGTTGTAGGTTGAATTCGCTTTATCACGCGCCATAAATTCCAATTCAGCTCGAACAGGGATATCAAACTGATTGGAAAAGTCATAACCTAACGCAAGTCCACCGCCAAATACGCCAGTACGATGGCTATCTCCATTTTTTGTACCATTATCACCGGCATCAGCATAGCCGCTGTAGACAAACTGCTGGCCAGACATTTGCACAATGGATGCGCCCATTTTACCTGTGACATAAAGCCCCGTTTTACTGTCATCCGTGTTAGCGAATGCTGGTAATGAAATGCACCCCATTAGGGCGGGAACAATAAACGCTTTTTTCATGATTGATTTCCTTTTAATCAATATCACATTAAGTATGGTTGAATCGCGCTATGTCAGTGGAAGGCATGAGAGATTTGACTCAATCACCTTAATATCACTGACATAAAGATAATTTAGCGTGAGACAGTTTAACTTAATCGATCTGTTTTACCTATCAATAATTTAAATACGATCGGTGATATCGATCATATCTATCAATAAACGGTTATCGATCGGCGTAATCGATCAACTGTTGTTTCGGTGCTTAAATAAGAAAAAGAGTTGATGAGAAAGTGAGTCAAAATGGAAGGGAATAAAATGATGTTTAAAGAATGCTCTCCTTTCTTGAATAGGTTGGTATGCTCGATATTATCAAGTACCAAAATACGGGATAAGTCTTTATGTTAGCGCTAACGCTTTATAAGCAACGCCGTTTACTCATGTTATAGATATGAAAACCGAACTCCGTTAAGACCCAATGGTTTGATGTATGCCAGTGGAGAAATGACCATAAACTGTACATCATCAAACACACGGCAATGCCTGCCGCTTCGCAACTGACGTTGGCTTCGTTACCGTTATGTGGGTTGAACAGCGTCAGTGTCTCTTGAGGTAAATCGGGATAAATAAAGGCGCCACCATTGGATAAGGTACAATATTCCCAATACCCGCCGTGGTAGTCCTCACAAAACTGTCCCATAGTGGTAAATATGACCACTTCAAAGGTGCTCCAGCCTTTCACGCTTTCGAAGTGGTTGATCCAAAAATCCAGGCGTTGCTCATCGGGAACGAGTGTCATTGTAATTGCACATTCAGTTGAATTATTCATCAGTTGATACTCCAAGAAAAAGAAGTAAAAAAGCGCCAGTCCTTAACGGGACTGGCGCTGAGAGTGATAATTAATGGTTTAATGTAAGAGGTTAAAAGAACATTCTCCACAGGGATTTAGCGCCGGAGACGATACTGTTTTTAACGGTGCTAATCGTACTTCTTATCAATGGCGGCAAGGGAATGATATTGATTAAGGTATCCACAATATCACTGACACATTGACCAAAATCGTTACGTGCGGCGTTCTCCACCGATTGCGTCCGGTAAGGGGTGTTCAGTTGCCTAGCTACTCCGCTACTGGCTTGCGCCGGTAACGCCTGTATGAGTTGCTCTGCTAATTTAGTGAGTTGATAGTTTTCGACCGCAGAAACTGTTATCACAGGATGATGCGGCTTAAAGGCGGTTATGACGGCTTGTTGCTTTAATTTTAAGTTATAGGCCTGCTCTGAGGATGGCTTGTGATTGTGTTCATTCCACTGGCGACAAGGCTCTATTTTATCAGCCTGATTCAATACAAACAGAAATCGTTCAGATTGGTAGCCACATTGCTCAGTAAGAAAGCGATAACACTGTTCATCAGAAGACCATGCCCTATCATCGGCTTTGAGTACCCAGATGATTAAATCCAGTTCTGGTAATAAGTTACGATATAGCTGGTGGTACTCTTTATCTCGCTCAAGGCTTTCCCCCACACCGGGTAAATCAATAAAGGTGAGTGTGTGGTTGTTTATGGTCATATTGAAGAGCTGGGCTTGCCGTGTGCAGCCAGAGACATTACTGACGGGCGATAGGGCAGATTGGAATAGGGCGTTGATTAAACTGGATTTTCCAGCCCCTGTTTTACCCATCAGACCGATGGTGGGGGAGTAGTTGATGAGTTTATTCAAATGGGATAAAAACACATCCTTAGCCCCTTTAGGGAGGAAAAGAAAATGATTCTCGAGTTTATTCATCGTTGCAACCTTAATATATGTTAAGTTCGCATAGATGATATATATTTGAAATTTATTTCATTTTTTCATATTCATCAATAATGAAGCTATTCAACCATTCCGACGCGGGTACACCATAATTAAGGGCTAACTCTGTCAATTTAGTTCTTGCTTCTGCTGAAAGTTGAATATCTTTCAGTGATTTTTTTGGCCTTACCGAACCTTTTGATTGAGTAGTTGTTCTGTGTTTTCGCTCATTTCGAGCTAGGAGTAATTTTTTATAGCGCTTATCTTTTTCATCTTGGGGTGATTGCCATAAATAAAAACCAGTCACAATGTAAAGATACAGCTCTTCATTATCTTGATATTGAGTTTTATCTATTACTCTGCTCTTGATTAGGTAGTTATAGACCCACTCGCAAGTTTTACTATCAGACGCTTTTAACCAATCAAAATATCTGTAACGGCAGGTCTTTTTGATTAAGTCATTTCTCAAATAGTCAAGCATTCTATAAATATCAGTAACATAATCCGTGTAGTTATAAGCATTAAGTTTTGTAACAACAAAGTTAATATATTCGATACTTTCAACATATCGCCCTTCATGGCTCTTCGGCTCAAAAAGAAATTTCTTGTCGAAAAAATCATTCGTTACTGTTTTTATAACACGACTAAAATCGTACTTAACCGTGAGATCTTTTAAATAGTTTCGTGTTTTAAACATATAAAAATTAACGTCTTTGCTATTGCTCAACACACGCCATATGAGGTAACAAAAAACTTTATTCTTTCTCATATAACCATAAATTTCGTTCTCTATATATGAATAATTCATCGTCATGAAAGCCTCATTTTTTTATCAATTAAAACATGATAATTATTTTATTTTACAATAATAAAATACTATTAAAACTACCAATATATAGCTAATTAAAATACATTTTTTTTCATGATTTAATCGTGATATTCATACTTTATCATTCCTCATCTTTAAAGGGTTATGCATAGATTATTAGGCTTATACTAGTACAATAATGTTGTATTTATTGATAAGCATACTAAAAAAATAATTCTAATGTTGTGAAAGTGACGCTGTTATCCATTTTTCGTTAGAAAATTAATATCAGAGTACTTCTTGATGAGATGAGTCACTGGGCCTCTGACTAACAGGACTTCCGTGTGTAAAAACGGTGCTGGTATAGTTATATATTTAGTAGGGTAAGAATGGCATTTTATAGACCTAAAGATCGCTCAAGCAATCTTGACTAACTTATCTATTTTTTACATCCATCGAACTAGATATGACTTAAAAACCTTAAGGAATAAATCATGTCTAGTTATACCTACAATGAGGACTATCTTCGTAAGATAGATAGCACTATCCGTAAATCACTCCTCACCAATAATCGTGTCACAGCTATTCGCGTCGATTTACGCTTCCCATCATCGACAACTTATTACCATGAGGACTCAACAGTCATAACTCGCTTCATTGAATCCCTGAAAGCCAAAATAGATGCTGATCTAAAACGCAAAAATAAAGTATGGGATCGTAATTATTCATGCCCCTTATCTTATGTTTGGGTCAGAGAGTTTGGTGAGATCAGTTGTCGGAAACATTATCACTTGTTGCTACTAGTCAATAAGGACGTCTATTGGAGTTTAGGTGATTACACTAGAACGGAAGGAACGCTTTATGCATTAGTACAACAAGCATGGTGTAGTGCAATTGGTGTTAACTACCCTACGGAGCGTTATTTAGTTCATATCCCAGACAATGCAGTTACTTGGCTAGATAACAATAATGCCAACAATGAAAGTACGATATTCGAATTAAACCAACGCTGTCGTTACTTAGCCAAAGAACATACAAAATATTATGGTGATGGTGAGCGTTCTTTTGGATGTAGTCGCTAATAAAAAACATGAGGGGGATATCTTTTGCAAGAGAGATATCCCTAAACATTTATCGATATCCCTTCTGCCTTTTAACTTTAAAGACAGGAGTTCAATAATGACTACCCAAGCTATTCCCTTACTAGATGACCAATTCGTTGATATGAAATTTATAACTCGTTTAACGGGATTAACGGATAAATGGTTTTACAAATTAATCCAAGAGGGGGAGTTTCCCAAACCAATCAAGCTGGGACGGAGTTCTCGCTGGTTAAAGAGTGAAGTGGAGCAATGGCTGCAAGCGCGTCTTGTGGGGTCTCGATGTTAACCCTTTCTAAGTCAACGTATTAAATTTAAAACATCTTTGTGTATGAGGACATTTATGGAGTACAGAGAGTATGAAAAAGCTGCCCGCTCGTTATCAAGAGTTGCTGAATTATTACCAACGTTGGTTAAATGGGTATACGAAGTTGTCCATTTGCCAAGGAATGTGTCATTCACTCATTCAAAATAGCCACTATTTGATGGTGGCGCACATTCGTTTTTCGAATCATGAAGCCTGCCAGGTGGCGGTTATCCCGGCTTGTCTCTATCGACTCGTTTATGGCAATACCTACCCAAATAAGCTCTCCGAAGACGAGGATTTAAGCCTGAGTTTTCATGTCGATGAACGGCTGTTACGCTACCATCCTATGCTGGAAGGTATACTGCTCAGTGAATGTGAACGCCTTAAACAGCATTCCTTTGCGAACAAGTTAATCAGTTTATTTCAGCAATTTAATGATCCGGAAATACGACCTAAATTGGTCTGGTTATGTTGGTATGATCTGCTGTTGGGGGCACCGTTAGACGATTGGAACCATACATTTAAGTTGAAATCCAAAGAACAACTCGTGGAATGGGTGATTGATAGGCAGGCCAAAAATTGGGGATTAACAACTATCATGGATGAATATGTATTGCTCAGCCGATGAGCACGGCAGTGCAATGTGGTGAAAAAATCTACATGATCAACCTAATAATCACAAGTTGTGTCAACGCCAAGGTTTATAGCTGCTTTGGGAGGCAGATGTTTTCTTAGACTGTTTTATTGTCTGATCCCAAGCTGGCGTCGTTACACTTCTGGGCTGACGGCACCCAACGATAATTTAATACGCCGTTCGTTAATCCATCTGATGTAAGCATCAACATGTTGCATGAAGCTTTCAGGCGTTATATCCAGCCATTCACGGTCATAATACATTTCAGTTTTTAACCAGCCAAAGAACACTCGCATGAAGCATTATCTGGTGAGCATCCTTTACGGGACATTGAACGGATAAGACCTGCTGTATTCACACGTTTTAACCAACCGGGCCAGCGGTAATGGCCACCTCTGTCACTGTGTATGACAGGATGTTTATCTGTATTTAATGTTCTAATTGCATTCTCCAGCATGGTATTAGCCAGTTCGGCGTCTGGAGGTGTTCTGAGCGTCCAGCTCACAATTTTTCCATCGAAGCAGTCCACCACCAGTGACAGCCAGATCTTTCCCGCTGGAAGTTGGAACTCCGTAATATCTGTTAGCCATTTTGGGTTAGGCTGAACCGCTTTAAAATCTCTGGCGAGAAGATGATCAGGTACAGGGCCGATTTCCCCGCAGTAAGAGCTGTAGTGACGCCGACGGTTTTGACTTACCACAAGTTGCTCTCCTACCATAAGCCTGTGTACAATCTTTTCTGAGAGTCGCAGTCCCTCGTGCCTGAGCACAGCATGTAAGTGTAGTGGATCTCAAAATCAGGACACTAAAATAGCCTGTTTTCACTTTTCTTCATGTAAGCAAGGTGGTAATCCACCATTGTTTTTATGAGGACGGTAAATATTATAATACCCTTTTATCCACTGATTTATATCACGTACAGCAAGGCTAAAATCATTATAACCCCCTTTTGGCAGCCATTCACTTTTAAGACTACGAAAGACCCTTTCCATCGGTGAATTATCTAGACAGTTCCCCCTACGACTCATGCTTTGAATTACACCATGATGCCAAAGTAACCTTCTGTATTTATTGCTTTTATATTGAATTCCTTGATCTGAGTGGAACATAATCCGGCTACTGCGCGAACGCGTGTCTAGTGCATGTTGCATCGCTCTACAGACTAAATCCGCATCTGCTGTTAATGAAAGTGCTGAGCCGATAATTTTGCGGGCATATAAGTCAACGACAAGCGTGAGATAGCACCATTTATCCTGTAAGCGAATAAAGCTGATATCACCGCACCAAATACGATTTGGTGCAACAGGATTGAACTGCCTATTAAGTAAATTGGGTAAGGCTGGGCTATTGTCTTCTTTTAACCGATAACGATGTTTAATGGGCTGGCAACTTTTGAGCCCACACTCCTGCATCAATCGTCGTGCTAACCAACGGCCAACAGGAAGCCCACTTTGGCATAGCATCTGACTGAGTGTACGGCTACCTGCCGTACCACGACTGAGGGTATGAAATGCTCTCAGCTTGCTTCTTAACTCAATTCTTTGCTTATTAATTGACCGTTTCATATGAGCATAATAAACACTACGATGGACACCGAATAATTGACAAAGAAACTGAACTGGCCATGTTGTTTTTAGCCGTGTGATCAGCGCGAAAACTTCCCGGGTACTTCGCTCATCAACACGGCCGCTTGCTTTAGGATTTCTTTTTCCATCTCAAGGCGCTTGATCTGGGCTTTGAGTTGTTGAATTTCACGTTGTTCAGGTGTAAACGCCTTGCCTATTAGGCTCAATACCCTAAATTTCTTGTTTATATAGCCTTACCCATTTTCGTAAATGGTCAGGGTGAAGTTTAAGTGCTTGAGCAACTTCTCTGGTATCACGCTGGTATTTAATAACTTGTTCGACTACTTCAAGTTTGAACTCAGGGGAAAATGTTCGTTTCGTTCGATTTATATTGATCATGCACACCTCATATATTCGCTGTTTTTAACATTAACAGGATTTCAAGATGTCTTGAATTACTGATCCACTACAAAGCCACGTAGCTATAACAACGGTAGTTGCTATGAAAGATATCGATTTTCACGATACATGTTGCTGCATATTTATCCTCAGTGTGTAGTTCTGCGCGATGATAAACAGGTATCGTGTCAGTGCGTTGCAAATATTAATGGTATTGCGCTCTAGGCCTGTTTCTCGAGCAACCTTTTTGAATTATTTGTCCTGTTGTGAGTCCCAAGCTGCTCATTATTGATGAGATTGGTTATTTACCTTTTGGGCGGGAGGAAGGGGATCTCTTTTTCAACGTAATAGTCAAACGGTACGAGAAAGGGAATACGTTATTAACCCGTAATTTGCCCTTCAGTCAATGGGTTGGCGCATTTGCCATTATTAACAAACAGTAGTCGTATGACAAAGTGTTGAGTTTTATTATGGTTATCGTAACGTGTCTACTTTTAAAGAGATATCCCCGAAAAGGACATAAAACCAAGAGACATCAAACCTACGGTTATGAATGTAATCCCTAATCCTCGTAATCCTTTAGGTATATCAGAATACTTCATTCTTTCTCTTAACCCCGCTAATGCGATTATTGCTAGCATCCAACCAAAACCACACCCAGCACCGTAAACAATAGACTCGCTAAAGGTATAATTTCTCTCAACCATAAATATCGTTGCGCCAAAAATAGCACAGTGAATTGTTAATAATGGCAAGAAAACCCCCAAAGAGTGGTAAAGCGATGGAATGTATTTATCTAAGAACATTTCTAAAATTTGCACTAAAGCGGCTAAAACAGCAATAAATGTGACAAAAGACAAAAATGAAAGGTCGATACCTTCAGTGATAGCACCATCACGGAGAATATAATTATAGATTAGGTTATTAATAGGTGTCGCTATCGTTAATAAAACAACAACGGTAATTCCGAGCTTAAATGCGGTTTTTACTTCTTTGGATACAGCTAGAAAGGTACACATACCGAGAAAGAAAGCCAATGCCATATTCTCAATAAAAGCGGCTTTAATGAAGATGTTTAGGTGGTTTTCTAACATAGGTTCCCCTTTAAACAATTTATTTGCTTTTCCATAATTAAAACATAAAATTACAAAATTATCTTGTGTAAATTTTCTTCGGGGAAATAATGAGTATATCAACGAATGAGGTGATGTCTTTAGTTAAATATCATTATCCTCAGCTTATTGGCCAGATTGATCATTTCGAGGTCGATATAGCAGAGGCGTATTGTAGCGTTAGAATATGGTTAATTAACGAGGAATTACCGAGGTATATTATTTTTGAAAGGCAAGAGGAAGCACTTTATTTATCCCAGGGGCTGGACTTATGATTATTTTTCTGTTAGTGAGGTTGGAAAGATAGTAAATGTGACAAACCAGTCACATCGTCTACTTTTCCTGTATATTAAGCAAGCGCCAAATGACGGTTATTCTAATAAGATAATATTTTTTATTTTTTAATGACTTATGAAAATGACGACAAGTGGGTTAGCGCTGTTGTAATCATGATATTAATTAGCTATGCACTACGGAATATTTTTCGCCACTCTCTGGGGCTAACACCGAATTTTTCCCGAAACTGCAACCTGAACGTTGACGTTGACTGAAACCCTACTTTTTCAGCAACGTGTTCTATAGGGATATCTGTTTTCTCCAATATTTTCAAGCTATTGTGTAGTCTTGCTGCTGTAATCCATTCAACGACAGACATGCCAGTCGCTTTTATGAAATGCCGCGTTAGTGTTCGGCGACTCATTGAGGCATATTTTGCCAGTGAATTAATATCGTGCGGCTCCTGAAGGTTCTGTAGCAGGTAATTAAGCACCAGATTAATTCTCGAGTTGTCAGTCTTTTGAGAGACAGGATGGTAGATATACTGTGCCTGGCCACCTTCACGGTGGGGTGGGGTGACCATCCTGCGGGCAATCTGGTTTACGATAAGACTACCAAAATGTTGACGGATAATATACAAGCAGCAGTCCATTGCAGCGGCCGTTCCTGCTGATGTTGTCAACCCATCATCATCGACATAGAGTTCATTAAGATTCAAATGAACTGATGGGAAAAGTTCACGAAAATCATCTTCATACTCCCAATGTGTTGCTGCCATATGCCCGTCCAGCAAGCCTGTATACGCGAGAACAAAAGCGCCTAAGCATAACCCGACTATTTGAGCCCCTGCTTTGCGTGCTTTTATCAAAGCATCAAGTAGGGACTTAGATGGTCGTTTCCGTACATCTCCCCAGAAGGGGATGATGACGATATTAACCTGTGCCAGAACTTCCAAGCCATAATCAGCTTGTATTGCTGTTCCTTCATCAGACCAGATGAGGCCTGGCTCTTCAGCGCATATCAGATGGTTAAAAAGTTGTTGTTCTGTGGCTGTCTTACCAAAAAGGATCAATGGAACTGATACGTGATAAGTGCTGAAGCCCTGACTGACAAGTATGGCAACTGAGATCACTGATATCGTACTCCTAAGGTGATAGGTTAGCGTCAGAACGTAATTATTTCACCATTATCAGGTGCTGAAACGTAATTTTGAATATGGTTATCGAATGCATAATCTAAAATTTCCTGTCGCGTGACCAGGCAGTGGTTTACTGCTTCCATGTGGGTAGCAACTATGTGAGCTTCAGGTAATACTCAGTCACGTCTTTAACTACTGGGCAAGTGATTGTCAAACCGCATGATACCTCGGCGCATAAGCTAGCTCCAGCAAAAATCAAAAATAACATCGAAAATAGCTAACTTGTTTGTCAGATTTGACTTGGAGAGAGAGGGCGCATCGTGATGCTTGGAAATTAAGAGGGTAGTAAGCGTGTTGCGGTACTGTTCATGAGGGAGAGGCGGGAATAACGCCGTCTATTTCGGTGAATAACGAGGCTAACCAGTCTTGAAACAATTTAATGCGTTGAGGTAAATTTCGTCGTTGAGTATACAGCAATGAAATTGGCATCGGGGATGGGCGATATGCTGACATGATGGCGCGGAGTTTTCCTTGTTGAAGTAACGTTTTAACATCGTAGGCCGGCACTTGAATGATCCCAAGGTGAGACACGGCAGCGGAGAGGTACGCTTCGGCATTATCAACAGTGATTAGGCTTTTCATGGGGTGCTGGTAGTTTTTCTTGTGATGAAAATATTCCCATATTCCTGTTGCTGTAGGACGTTGGACTGCGTAATTGACGATATAGTGTCCCGTTAAATCAGACAGACTTTTCGGAATACCATACTGGGCTAGATAGGACGGAGAAGCGCAGTTGATGATCTCTAATTCACCTAACTTTCGACACACTAAGCGAGAACTCGGCAATATACCGACGCGTAATGCACAATCGACCCCTTCGGAATGAAGGTCAACCCATTTATCACTCATACTTAATGTTAAATGGATCCCTGGGTATTCCTTAATAAAGGTATCTAATTGAGGCAAAACTATTTGTGTTCCAATGCGTGTCGGTAAGTCAATGTGCAAATGCCCAGTAATTGGGTGCTTATGGTGAGAAAACAGTGATTCAGTTTCTTCAAAGGTCTCGATCAATTCACGTGCGGCGACTAAATAACGTAAGCCATCGTGAGTGAGATTAATTTGCCGAGTCGTGCGATAAAATAATTGTGTTCCTAACCGGTTTTCTAAATGTTGGATGACGGTTGAGATAGTCGAACGGGGAATATTCAAGGCCGCTGCCGCGAGGGTAAAATTGCCACTGTCGACAACTTGGATAAATATTTCAGCTTGGCGTATTCTATCTATCATGATTGTTCGTAAATTTCGACAAATAATGTCGAGAAACTATAGTTTATAGCCAGCCAGCATGCAACTAGAATACGATTTTCTCTCATCATGAGGTTAACAACATGCTCAGAAATAGTCTTCACGGGAAAGTTATTTTAATCACCGGTGGTGCTAAAAATCTTGGGGGGCTTTTAGCACGTGATTTTGCAGAACAAGGCGCTAAAGCTATCGCGATTCATTACCACAGTGACGCAAGCCGGGCGGCGGCGGAAGAGACGCTCGCCGAAATTCGCCAACAGGGAACAATTGCAATTGCATTGCAAGATGATTTGGCGACAGCCGAGGCAATTGAGCGTTTGTTCCAAGAAACAATAAAGCAGCTTGGCTCTCTTGACATTGCGATTAATACGGTTGGTAAGGTATTGAAAAAACCAATTATTGACATCTCAGAAGTTGAATATGACACCTTGAGTGACATTAATGCCAAATCAGCATTTTTCTTTTTAAAAGAAGCGGGTAAGCATCTCAATGATAATGGCAAGATATGCTCAGTTGTCACCTCTTTGCTTGGTGCATTCACTCCCTTTTATGCCGCTTATGCGGGGCTAAAATCCCCCGTTGAGCATTTTACACGGGCAGCTGCAAAAGAATTTGGTGAACGCGGTATTTCCGTTACCGCAATAGGTCCCGGCCCTATGGATACGCCATTTTTCTATCCTGCGGAAGGTGAAGAGGCGGTGGCTTATCATAAAACGGCTGCGGCACTTTCGGCTTTTTCAACAACAGGGTTGACGGATGTAGCTGATATTGTTCCGTTCATCCGCTTTTTAGTTTCTGATGGATGGTGGATGACGGGGCAAACAATATTAGTGAATGGGGGGTATACCACGAAATAGGTGTGTATTTATTCAAATGCATCGTATTTAATAGGGGCTTAATCGATATCTCTCGGTGGAGTCCCTGTTTAGTCTTGAAGCATTAATACAACATCGTGTTTAAATCGCCCGTATAATAAGTCGTAGCCTGCTCAATAAGCCTATTACGGCCCCGCTTCCTGAGTTTTCCTTGCCACAAAAGGGTGACGCTCGTCAAGATGAGCGCCACTAACACTAATAGACGTGCTAATGTAGAATTTTTGCAAGAAACTCTTTGGCACGCTCAGACTGTGGGTGGGCAAAAAAATCGTCTTTTTTGCGGTCTTCAACAATCTTACCCTCATCCATAAAAATCACGCGGTGAGCGACTTTTTTGGCGAAACCCATTTCGTGGGTGACCACCATCATGGTCATACCGTCATTAGCGAGTTCCACCATCACATCAAGCACTTCGTTGATCATCTCGGGATCAAGTGCAGATGTGGGTTCATCAAATAGCATTGCGATTGGGTCCATGCAAAGTGCGCGAGCGATGGCAACACGTTGCTGCTGGCCGCCAGAAAGCTGGGCAGGGAACTGATTGGCATGGCTGGATAAACCCACCCGTTCCAACAGCTTCAATGCTTTTGCTTGCGCGGCTTTTTTATCGCGGTTGAGCACTTTGACTTGAGCAAGCGTTAAATTTTCAATAATGGACAAATGGGGGAATAATTCAAAATGTTGGAATACCATTCCCACTTTAGAGCGCAGTTTCGCAAGGTCTGTTTTTTTGCTATTGACCTGAATATCATTCACAAAAATCTCACCCTGTTGAATAGGCTCCAGACCATTTACTGTTTTGATTAATGTGGATTTACCTGACCCCGATGGCCCGCACACGACCACCACTTCGCCTTTTTTAACTTCCGTTGTGCAGCCAGTCAGCACCTGAAATTGGCCATACCATTTAGAGATATTTTTTAAAGTGATCATGAAACTGTCCTTTTCTTAAGATAATTTACTAACATTGACGCACTAAAACTGATGATAAAGTATACTAGGCCTGCAAACAGCACCATCTCTACCTGTGTGCCATCTCGCTCGCCAATATTGGTGGCGGTACGGAAGAAGTCGGTTAAACTCAGGACATACACAAGGGATGAATCCTGAAATAACACAATACCCTGCGTTAATAACAGCGGCACCATCGCTTTAAACGCTTGCGGCAATACGACGAGCCTCATGGTTTGCATGTGTGTCATGCCTAGCGCTAATGCGGCAGCGGCTTGACCTTTGGAAATACTTTGAATGCCGGCTCGAATGATTTCGGCGTAATAAGCCGCTTCAAAAAGCGAGAAGGCTATCATGGCTGAAATCAAACGAATGTCATGCTTGGGTGATAAGCCGAGACCATTTTGTAATAAGCTTGGAACAATTAAATAGAACCATAACAAGACCATCACCAGTGGAATGGAACGGAAGGTATTCACGTACAGCGCCGCGAACCAGCTAATTGGCTTGAACGTCGATAACCGCATGACCGCCAATACGGTTCCCCATAAAATCCCAACGACAATCGCGGTTACCGTGATTTTAGCTGTCACAATAAAGCCATCAATTAAGAAGGGCATGCTTGGGGCAATTGAGCTCCAATCAAAATCATACATCATCTTATCGTCCTCCTAATGTGCCAGGTAAGCGCACTTTGCGCTCTAATAGCGCCATCAAAATCATAATGACGACGTTAATACCGACATAAGCTAATGTAATTGCAGTGAATGATTCCCAGGCGTGGGCAGAGTAATCGAGCAACTTACCCGCTTGTGCCGCCATATCGACTAAGCCGATGGTGGAGGCAATGGCGGAGTTTTTCACCAAGTTCAACATTTCTGAGGTCATTGGTGGCAAAATCACGCGATACGCATTGGGTAAAAGCACGTAGCGGTAAGTTTGTGGCAAGGTTAGCCCCATGGCCAATGCTGCACTTTTTTGCCCTCTAGGCAGGGATTGGATTGCAGCACGGACTTGTTCGGTCATCCGTGCTGCGGTAAATAACCCAAGGCATAACATTGAGGAGATAAAAAATTGGGTGTTAGGCGCTAACTCCATTTTAAACCAATCACCAATTGAGCGCGGAAGCAGCTCAGGGATCACTAAATACCATGTGAAGAATTGCACGATGAGGGGGACGTTACGGAATAACTCCACGTAAGCAGTCCCTAAAAAGGCGAAAAAGCGGTGAGGAACGGTACGCAAAATACCGAAGAATGAGCCGACTAAGAATGCGATAATCCATGCACAAATAGACAGTGTGACCGTGACTTCGAGACCCGATATTAACCAGCCTAAATAGGTGGTATTTCCAAACGGGGCTTCCTGAAGGAAAATCCCCCAATTCCAATGAATTGACATCATATTGACTTCCTGTGGGCAATGAGATTGCCACAAATGCGGTGAAGGGTGAGCAACGCGGGGAACGATCGCCGTGCCCCCTTACTTCCCGTTATACCCGGTTGATTTTTTTATTTGTTTAGTGCGTTATTATTTGGCAGCCTAAGCCGCTTTTTCCTCAGCCAAATCAGTGAATGCGTTGGCACTAAACATGAACATAAATAATAAGCACTTATCGCTATACATAAATACCTTTCCTTAAGAATATGAGAATTGTTGTTATTAAAATGAAAAATAAAGCAATGTGATGTTAAAAGGTAAGTGAATTTATTTATTGATGATATTTAATTGTTCTCAATTCGAGGGCTGCCTCTCATATTACTTTATTTTTTTCTGATGGGGTTAAGGCGGTGATGTGTATTTTAATTAATTTAATATTGTTTGGTGGGTTGCCGTTGATGAGGTGCGTGTGATTATTTTCTGTCTTTTGATTTTTTGATTTTGCCTTGGTTTATTCTCTTTTGTTTCTTATTTTTTATTTTTCTGTTGTACGATTAATTTCAATATTTGGAACGGCAGGGGGAGTTCATAATGTATTTTAGTCGAAATAAGATAAAAGTATCGGGTTTATTCTACGTGCATACGCTTATTGTGAAAATAAATGCAATTCTATTTTAATGTTATTGATTCTTGCTATTAATGCGTGGGGTTGTCTGTATTTTTTGGTGTTTTATTCGGTTTTGGTTTTAGGGCTACACGTAAAGTGTGTTTTATTGGTTTTGAGCTGAAATAAGTTAATAAAATTTCTCATTTTGTTAATTTTAAACGTCGTTTTATGGAAAACAAAAATAATGTGTATATTCAAATTGTTAACTTGTTGCAAGTGTTGTTTGATCGGTGTTGACGATCAAATTACAGTATTTGATAGATATGGCCTATTGTTGGTGTGAATTTGATCGAAAAAATCAATTGGAAAGTTTAATTCTCCCTCGCTAAATTAGCCACATAAATAAGGCGTGCTTATTGATTCTGCTCCTGCATTGTTGGTGGTGAGGGGGTGGTTTTCAGCGATTTTTATTTTAGGAGTGCGGTTATGTCAAAAATGGAGCGTTATTCTTCCTGTCATCATTACCGTTGGGTCTCTAAAGCGACGGGGCAGTTTTTAAAAGAGCAACGTCGAAATTTGAATTTATCCGGTGAGGAGTTGGCTAAAAAAATGCATTTAAGTCAGCAGCAAATCTCCCGTTATGAACGAGGGGTGACTAATGCCAGTTTACCTATATTGTTACGTTTTTTTTCCGCTTTAAATATGGATGAGCAAGAAATGCGTTATTTTTTTGAATTAATTGTTTCATGGAGTGAAGATATTAAAAATGTTAGCGTGCGTGATTGATGTTAATTAATGTGCTGGGCTAAATTGCTTCGTTTGTAATATCAACTCAAAATAGAATTAATAAAATACAGAATAAAAAACAATTGGATTGATTGAGTTCAAAGAGGGTGCAGATCGCATTTTTCTTATTAAATAATCATGAGCTGCATTGAGATAATAAAATAATAATGACGTGACTATCGCAAAAGTGAATTTGTGATTAACGGCTGAGGTTTTATTTATTTCTCTCAATGATGTCATTACAGTCAATAATGAAATAGAGGTGTCACGGTGAAATCAATAACCTGTGTTGGGGTGCTTTGCGCCTCCGCGATACTATTAAGTGGTGCAGCTTGGGGGGAGAAAACCCAAATAAAAAGTACCACCAAATCTTTCTCGGTAAAGCTGGGGGCGACACGGGTTATCTATCAACCTGGCTCTGTGGGCAGTACGCTGAGTGTGATTAACCCTCAAGACTACCCGATATTGGTGCAATCCAAGGCTCATGGGGAAGATAAGGTGAGTGATGCGCCGTTTGTGGTGACTCCTCCTGTTTTTCGGTTGGATGGGGGACAGCAAAGCCGTATTCGGATTGTGCAAACGGGGGGGGGTTACCCGGCTGATCGTGAATCACTGAATTGGTTGTGCGTGACGGGTATTCCGCCAAAGCCAGATGATGCGTGGAGTGAAGGGAAAGCCCCTGCGCCGACAGAGGCAACGTTAGAAGTTCAGTTGCGGATTAACAGCTGTGTCAAGTTGCTGATACGCCCTAAAGGCTTGAAAGGGGAGCCGACGGATGTGGCGACCTCGGTAACATGGCAGCGAGACGGTAATGCGCTGGTCGCGTCGAATCCCACCCCATTTTACATGAATTTGAAATCGCTCACCGTGGGGGGAAGACAGGTGAATGAGTTGGATTATATTTCGCCAAACAGCAGTCGTCGCTTCACGTTGCCGCCAGGGGCAACCGGTACGGTGGAGTGGACATTGGTGACCGATTACGGTGGGGATAGTCGTCGCTATCAAGCGGAAATGAAATAAAGCTTGGTTGCCTTATCCCTTAAGGGTACGGCGCGGTGTTTGATGATGTTTGGTCTGTAGTGGGTTGTTTTAGGAGTTACACCATGAATTATTCACGCTTGGCGCTGGCCATCAGCTTCGGCTGCCTGACCGGGACTGGAATGGCAAAAGATTATACCTTTGATGCTGCGATGCTGGACGGTACGGGTGATGCCGTGGATGTTTCGCTTTTTGAGCAAGGTGGGCAGTTGCCGGGGACTTACTTGGTTGAAGTGCAAGTTAACGGTGAGCGCGTTGACCGTCGTGAGGTGGTGTTCTCATTAATTCAGAGTGAGCAGGGGAAGCCTGTGTTAACGCCATGCTTGAGTGTGGCGCAATTATCACAGTATGGCGTGAAGATTGATGAATTCTACGGCAAATCGGCCGGGCAAGGTGAATGTGCAGATATTGGTCAAATTGCACAAGCCAATGCTGCATTTAACTTTAACCAACAGATTTTGAATTTGCAAATTCCACAGGTGGCGCTGCGTCCGGCGTTAAAAGGGATTGCGCCAGAAGCGTTGTGGGATGATGGCGTGGCCGCAGTGCTGCTCAATTGGCAGGTGAACACCAGCCGAATGATGAATAAAGGCAGTGGGTCACACTCGGGGCAAACGGACACGACGTATGCGCAGTTGCAGCCGGGCATTAATCTAGGACCTTGGCGGTTGCGTAATACCACAACATGGCAGCGCACCGCTGGGGGGCGGTCATCTCATCAATCGGGGGCGTCAGGGCAGTGGCAGTCCGTGTACACCTATGCGGAGCGAGGCATTAATTTTCTCAAAAGTCGAATAACGCTCGGGGAGCGCAGTACGCCTGGAGAGATTTTTGACAGCGTACCATTTCGTGGGGTGATGATAGGGTCAGATGAAAGCATGGTGCCGAGTGGGGTGTCATCGTATGCCCCTGTCGTGAGGGGAATAGCACGTAGCCAAGCACGTGTTGAGGTAACGCAGGATGGGTACACCTTATATAGCGGAATGGTGGCGGCTGGGCCATTTGCACTTAATGATTTAACGCCGACGGGGTCGGGTGGGGATTTACACGTTACCGTGTATGAGGCCGACGGTAGCCAGCAAACCTTCACGGTGCCGTACCAGATGCCCGCAATTGCTTTGCGAGAAGGGTATTTAAAGTTCAACGCCATGGTAGGGCAGTATCGTCCAGCGAATCATGCCGTGGACAAGGCGATGGTGTATCAAGGTACGGCGATGTATGGCCTGCCGTGGAACTTAACAGCCTATGCCGGCGGGCAATTGGCATCACATTACCGCGCCGCCACCGCGGGGCTCGGGGTGTCGCTGGGTCGTTTTGGGGCTTTGTCCTTTGATGCCACGCAGTCACACGGCCAAAAAGAAGGCAGTGACAGTGAGCGAGGGCACACTTGGCGCGCGCGTTATAGTAAACAGATGATATCTACTAACACCACCTTTACGTTAGCCAGTTATCAGTATTCCTCTAAAGGGTATCACACGTTATCGGATGTGCTTGATAGTTGGCAGGGCAATGTTGCGGAGTCGGAGTCGGGTGTTTGGAGCAGTAATGATCGACGTCGAACTCGGACGGCGCTGACCGTTAATCAGGCATTGGGTGAGTGGGGCTACCTGACGCTCAGTGGCTCACGGGAGAACTATTGGAATAAACCGGGGCACAGTGACAGTTGGAATGCGGGGTACAGTCGCAGTTTTGATGGGGTAACCGTTTCGGTGAACTACTCCGAGACCAAGAACACCGACAGCGCGGGCGTGAAGAAAAACGACCGAATGATGAGTTTGTGGCTAAATATTCCACTAGACCGCTGGGGCGGGAATTCGACGAACGTGGTGTATCAGTATACCGCTCCATCAGAAGGGGGTGATACCCATGAGGTGGGGATGAATGGTCGTGCTTTTGACCGCCAGCTTTATTGGGATGTGAGTCAGCGTTATCGCCCTGATGCACCGAGCAATGACCGCAGTAATGTGACCACCCGGTTGGCCTGGACTGGAAAATACGGGCAGGTGGGAGGCAGTTACAGCCAGAGTGAAGCGCGCCAGCAGGTGGCTTTCGATGCGTCAGGTGGGATAGTGGCACATGCTAAAGGCGTGACGTTTGGACAGAGCTTGGGGGATACCGTGGCATTGGTGGAAGCCCCGGGGGCCTCGGGGGTATCAGTCGGCGGTTGGCCGGGGGTGAAAACAGACTCTCGGGGGTACACCACCTTGTCGTATTTGACACCGTATCAGGAGAACCGGGTGTCACTGAACCCGTCGGAATTACCCGATGATGCGGAAGTGACCCAAACGGACACCAACGTTGTGCCGACACAAGGCGCTGTTGTGCCGGCAGTCTTCTCCACCCGAATTGGGGGGCGGGCATTGATGACGTTACACCGCGTGGATGGCAGTCCCGTTCCGTATGGCGCCTTGACAGTTTTAGATATAGACAGTGTGGGCGCCGGAGTGGTGGGGGAGCAGGGACAGGTTTACCTGACGGGCTTACCTGAGCAGGGAAATTTAACGGTGAAATGGGCCGATGGGTCGTGCCGAGTGAGTTACACCTTACCGGCAGAAAAGGACGCAGTGGGGATGTATGTAATGCGCCAAATGTGTCGGTAATGGGGAGAGGACAGTGTGAATAACGTGAACAGAATAATATCAACGACCCGCAAGGCTTGCTGTGCCAGCTTGTTGCTGATGGGGCTCAGCTTGATGGCTTACGCGGCAGAGAGCCCGCAGGTCATGGTGCAGTCGCTTAATGGCTTGAGTGCAGGGGCGTTAACGGATGGGAAACTCATCGCGCAAGGACGCGTCATTTACAGTGAGAGCCACCAGGGATTCCGGGTGTGGCATGACGGGGAACTGAATGGGCAAGCACACCGTTATCGGTTACGCAGTGCGCGAGGTAATCCGTTAGATATCCGGTTGACTGGCAAAGGGTGGCAACCGGATACACAGACGGGGCGGGGAGTTATAGTCCACACCACAGCGCAGGAACATGCGTTTGAAGTGGAGGTGGATGGTGCGCAAACCCTACCCGTTGATACGTGGGTACTGAAATTTAATGCTGTGGTGTTGGAACCTTGAGTTTAGCCCTGTAATCGCTCGTTAGGCGCAAAAGGGATAAGTCGCTGTAAGTCACACAGGCAGATAACCGTGTTTATCACTCTCTCTCTTAGTGATAGGGAATATACACGATAGGGAAGTCAGTCGTTATGGTGTTGTTCTTCCCACCAACGGGAGGTTTAAGCTCTGTGTTGGTGGGTTTTTTAGACGGTTGTTGTGGGCACCGTGAGAATACGGTTTCCACAAGAGTGTGTCTTCGGTTTGTCGAGGGACAAGCTCTGACTGCTTCTTGCCTTTCAAATTCAGGATGAGGGCAAGGAGTCAGATAGTCGATGCATAACAATAGATGCATATTTAATTTATAAATGGGAGTTAGTCATGAATAAAATGACAAAGATGGTACGTATTTCGGCAGCGGCCTTATTAGTGGCGGGTAGCATGGGTGTGGCGAATGCGGCACCGGTATCCGATATTGTGTCGGGGACAGGGGATGTGGTCTTTTCTGGGACAGGGGCAGCGACCATCGTTGTTACCCCTGTGACGGGTTTGGTTGCCGGTAAATTCAGCAGCTTGGTGATTGCGAATGCGCAAGCGACAGCGACAGCGGGCAATATTGCGTATCGTTGGACGCCGGATGCCAGCGTACAGCGTGGAACGCCACTGGAGCGTACGATTTCGGGGACCCAGGTTGCGGCTAACAAACTGGATGTGGTGTCTACGGCAACAGCGACACAGTCAATTTCTCACCCAGATTGGTGGGTTGCTGATGCGGGTGCAGCTTCGTTAGACATTGAAATTCGTACTACGGGTACTGAGCAAGTTATCGCCGCAGACACTTATCGAGTGGCACTGGATGCGGCTGTTTGGATGCAGTAATCCGTTACTTGGATAGATAAAAGGGCAGTAATCCCTGCGCGCCTATTAAGGGCGCGCATTTTGCCTCGGCAGGGACAGGAGATGAGCGCATGTGCAACAACACGTTGTTAGGTTGTCCACTGATGGTGGCGAGCTTGATGTGTCTGGCCTTTTCGGCACAGAGTGAAACACAAAGTGCTGTTGGTACCGGGCAGGATACGTTGACGCTCACCGCCACGGGCAGTGCCAGTGTTTCGGTATCTCCGCGTAGTGGAATTTTGATGGGGGAGTACAGCGGGGGATTTGTGCTGGCGAACTGGCAGGCGGAGGTGACGGAAGGCACGTTGGCTTTTCGGTTAAACCCGTCGATTGTTAATCAATACTCTACACCGACGTATTTGAACGGTTTTATTTGGAATCCCGAGCGCACGCGAGTGATTGAAGTTGAGATGGTGCATAGCTGTGGTTCAACGACGTTATCGGGGATGTGGCGAGTGTGTCCCGCGGGGGTGACGGCGGCGAGTGGAACGATAGTGACGCAGCCGGGAAAAATCCAGACATTGCAAAGCGGCACTTACGCGGTGGCGGTCGATGCGGTGGTGTGGGCGTTTTAAGCAGGAGGGCACGTGAAATTGAAGAGCGAGGCCATACTGACGGGGATGTTGTTGATAGCCCCGATTGCACTGGCGGCGACGTTGGAGGGCACCACGGTGACGAGTACGGAGCCATTGGAAGTGCACTTATCGGGGACGGCGTATCTGTCGGTTAACCCGAAGGCTCGGTTATTGGCGGGGCAGCACCCGGCGGGATTTACCATTGCGGAGTGGCAGGCGGGGGTGACGGCGGGGACAGTGGCGTATCGGTTAACACCGGAGCTAGTGGAGCAGGCCGAACCGGCACAGCCATCAGTGGGGCGGTTACCAGCCATTGCGAACCCGGCTCAGAGTATCCATGTGGTCTTGGTGAGCAGTGAGTGTGCGAATGCTCGGGTGAGTGATGCGTGGATGGTGTGTCCGGAGGGCGTCAGCGAGGCCAATGGGGTGGTGAATTTGTGGCAGAGTCAACAGGTGTTGGCGGGCACTTATCGGGTTGGGATTGATACGGTAGTGTGGGGGTTTTAGTGAACATTAAGGGGAACACACAATGAGTTTACGTATAACGAAGCGGCAGTTAGCCTTGGGGGGACTGTCGTTGCTTGCTGTGTTGTCGGCGGCATTGGTGACAGAGGTGGCGCAAGCAGCGGGCGTGGTTGCAGGGACGACCCGGACGGTGACACGGGATTTAGAAGTGCAGGGAACGGCGGAGGCGTCCATTAGTTTTGTGCCCAGCGGTACGCTTTTGGCCGGAGAATATCTCGGCATTGCGAGACAACTTGTCGGCACATATGAGGCTAAAGTGACCGGGGGAACATTGGCAATCCGTTTTAATCCTACTGTTGGACGCATTTATGGAACAGGCTCTCCAGCTTCACGAGTTCTAGTCAATACGAGTGATTCAACAAAGACATTGGCTGTAATAATGGCAGAAGGTAATACAGAAGTTATAAATGGCTGGAAGGTTTTTCGTGAAGGTATCCAGGAATATAAAGGGACTGTAACTACACTCGCAACTCAGACCGTCTCAAGTGGGGTTTACCCCATCGCGATAGATGCTGTGGCTTGGTTATACTGATGGGGGCAGATACCATGATGAAGATAAATAATGGGGGGCGTATGCAAAATATTAAGGCAATCGTAGTTGCGGCAGGGTTGGGCGCTTTGGCCTTGCTGAGTGCAATGCCAAGCTGGGCTGCCGAGTCCAGTTTGGTGGCGACGGCACGGAATAATGTTGTGGTGTACACGACCGGTGTCACAACACTAACGCTTGAGCCGAGCCCATCTATCTTGGCGGGAAAATATAGCACTGAGTTAACTCTTGCCAATTGGAATGCATCGACTACGGTAGGTACCTTAGCATTTAGGTTTAACCCAACAACGATGAAATCACCGGTTGAGTCAACAGTCACTCATGGCATTGCGACCAATAAGACAAACTCAGCCCAGACTATCCCTGTAAAAATAGTCACACATCCAGAGGGGACATGTACTTTTTCAACCTCCTCAACAGAAGGGGGCTGGCGTGTGTGTGATCAAGGGTTAATGACCGCTGTTGGCTCTATCCGACTTCGTGGGATGGGCACGACGCTTTCTCCTGGAACATACCCGCTCTCAATGGATGCTGCAATTTGGGCCTATTAAGTGGTCAGTGGGAGTCTGGGGTATTTTTCTCCCGCCTTTTTATTCGAGAAGTGGGGGCTGTAACCTCTTCCCCCCTTTTCTATTCATGCCTTATTGGGGGGAGGGGATTCGCAATTCATGATAATGAAACACAAAGAGTGTTCACTCAAAAAACGTCTGAGCAGTATGCCTTTGTGATTAAACCTGCTTGATAATATGTTTGCCTAAAATCTGGGGTATACGTTAGTTTTCTCGCGACCAAAGGCATTCAATGCAAAAATTAACACCGAATGTTGCATGATAATCCCTTGTACAACTCTGTAGTCAGTAGAGTCGCTAGAGGATACGGTAGTGCACAGCATAAAATATCAGATTCTTTAGGCGGCAGATATGGGGTGTGCGGTATCTTACCTGCAAGGTTGAAATAAGATTTTAGCGCGGCTTGAAACCAAAAGCTCAGGCGTAAATGGGTTTTTAGCAGGGAGATACCGTGAGATGTTATCAGGCGCGAGCTAAGAGGATGATTTTTGCCTGACAATGCCATTGTGAGGAGGCGATGGTGAAGTTGAAGAAGCGATTTATTGCCTTATTAAAGGTGCTTCAGTGTTGGCTCCTCATTTTTCTTCTCTTGTTGTTCGGGGTAGCCGTCTACGCGGCGTTCGTAAATGCACGTACATGAGGGTAATTAATTCACAGAACAGTACTTTTTAGCCAGTAATATGAACATTTTTGAATGGAGTCACGTTGATGATAGCTAAAAATAGATATGCGGTACTTGCGGGAAAAAAACTTCGGAATTTAAGGCGAAAGGCAGGGTATTCGGTGCTTGAGTTAGCACAATTATCGGGGGGGAGAAGTGCGCAGCAAATACACCGTTATGAACGTGGGATTAATAAAATTGATCTGGATACGTTAGTCTTATGCCTAAATGTACTGAATATTCACGTTGGCGATTTTTTTGAGGCATTAATTTCGGAAGAGGAGTTATAAGCGCTCAAATCGGTGGAGTATATTTGAGGTTATCTCTCCGTATTTTGATCCACGGCAAGCTGTCAGCGAGACTGTCCTAATTTTTGTGTAAGTACCCTTTTTATATTATCTTATTGATTAAACTAAAGAAGGTACTTTAATGGACAAAAATATTATCAAAGCGCTCGCGTCAGAGTTGGCTAAAAATATTAAAAATGAGAAGGATCTCAATGAGTTTTCATCTCTGCTGAAAAAATTCACCATCGAAACTGCATTAAATGCTGAACTTTCTGAACATCTTGGATATGACAAAAATCACCCAACTGTGGCTGACAATTCTCGGAATGGCTTTAGTCAAAAGACGCTCAAAACGGAAAATGGTACCCTATTAATTGAGGTTCCCAGAGATCGTCAATCTTCCTTTGAACCTCAGCTTATCAAAAAGCACTAAACTCGCATGACCCATATAGATGAGCAAATACTCTCCTTGTATGCAAAAGGCATGACCAACCGAGAAATAGTGTCTTTTTTCAAAGAGATGTATGATGCCGATGTTTCCGCATCTTTAATTAGCAAAGTGACAGATGCGGTTATTGACCAAGTCATTGAGTGGCAAAATAGACCTCTCGAATCACTCTATCCGATTGTTTATCTCGATTGTATTGTGGTTAAAGTACGTCAGCATTCAACAGTAATAAATAAATCAGTTTATCTTGCATTAGGCGTTAATCTTGACGGTCAAAAAGAGCTATTGGGATTATGGATTGCCCAAACTGAAGGGGCTAAATTTTGGCTATCCGTAATGACTGAGCTCAAAAACCGAGGTGTACAAGATATTTTAATCACGTGCGTGGATGGTTTAAAAGGCTTTCCCGAAGCGATTGCGTCAGTATTTCCTCATACTAACATCCAACTATGTATTGTGCACATGGTGAGAAATAGCCTACGTTTTGTCAGTTGGAAGGACTATAAAGCAGTCACTTCCGGTTTAAAAACAGTTTATCAATCACCAACAGAAGAATCTGCACTTGCTGCTTTAGATAAATTTGCTGAACAATGGAAACAAAAATACCCGAAAATAGCAGAGTCTTGGCATCAACACTGGCCTAATTTAAGAACCCTGTTTGATTATCCAGCTGATATACGCAAAGCGATTTATACGACAAATGCGATAGAATCATTAAATAGCGTTATTCGCCATACAACGAAAAAAAGGAAAATATTTTCATCAGATGATTCAGTAAAAAAAGTCATTTACTTAACCGTCATGAACGCATCACAAAAGTGGACTATGCCGATACAAAATTGGCGTTCCGCAATGAACTGGTTTATGATCCACTTCGATGGTCGGATCAATGACCACCTGTAAATAACATCTGGGTGACTTACACAAAATTATCTACAGGCTCCGATTTAACACACCTAGTGCAAAACAATAATTAACTATGCTAAAACAGATAGTTAGAGGTAAAATTTAAACCTTATCTAGGACAGCCCCAAATATTATGTGCAGCACATTTATGCCATCTTTACGGATATCCGTAAAGATGGCATAAAGTAGGGTTTAGTTTGATTAACGTTCTAGCTTATGGATTTCATTGGGGTACCATGATATTCTTTATTTCCCGCCTTAAGGGATGAAAGCGGCTTGACTCTCATTCTGTTACCCTATCTACCCACCTATATGATAAACATATCCTCCACTGTGAAAAATCCCCCCTTGTTCAAGGCAAACATCACGCCCATAGCGTTCATAATCAAAATAATGTAATAAGTGACCAAGTTGTGCTAAATCATAACAACCACTTTCTTCTATCCAGTAATAACCTAAATCATATTCATTATTGACTCCCGCTAATTGCTGGAAAGAATCTAAATTATCCGCTAAATGAATTAAATCATGGATTGAATTCGCTGAAGAACCGATTTGAATAGCTGCCTGATAAAGGTCAATTTCATCAGGCGATAACATGGTTAATTGAGTCGCTAACGCATTCAGCTCTTCTAAAAGGCTGTATTCTGAAATTGAGGAAGAAATACCATCAATTGAGGACTCATAGTCCGTCAAGAAATACTCTTCATAGTGAATGCCATCAATACCAATACGGGCTAAACAGTATTCGATCTCTTTTGATGTTGCCGGAAGTTCAAGCCACTCACCAACCAGTTCACCTTCGTTATATTTTCCTAAATTCGTGATAAAAACAGAGATAATCCCCGATTTTAGGCATGGGGAAGCCGTCGCTGTTATACGCATATTCGTGTCCTATTATTGATGTATTGTGATTTAATTAATGGTGATATTTTGATAAAGGGATCTATTTCCCTTTAGAAGATAATATTGATATAAAAAGCCAATCAGCTGAAAAACAGACAACTCGCTTTAAAAATGATTAATGACGTTTTAGAGCAGGATAATGAGTCGCTTTACAATCCCGATAACATGTTATGCTTTCTATCATGATCTCAATTTGCGCGAGTTAAAACGAAAAAAGCCCCTGTCCAATAAACTAGGGTCAGTTCAGACTCACAGACTCCTAAGATATGAAACCCCATCAGGGGCTTCCGTTAACTTATGGCTATCAATCAAACGTGTATTCACACTCGATACATTCATAACGATCAAATACCACGCCATCTAAAGCTGAACCACTCACAGCCCCAGCAGTAGCTCCAGCTACTAAACGTCCAAATAGAGCGCCTACCGCAGCACCAGCAATCGTCCCTACAACAGGAACAGCAGAGCCGATAGACGCTCCAGCTAGTGCGCCTGATACGCCACCAGCAACAGCTCCTGTCTTTTTCCCTATATGACGTTCACGAATACGGGTTGAGTCACATACAGGGCAACAAATGTAATTTTCCATCATGATTTCCTTTTATTTTGATTAAAAAGCAAAAAAGCCCCTGTCCGTGAGGACAGGGGCTTTTAGTGGTGTATAGATATTGAATAAGACGTATTACGATATAGTGATTAATGACTATGCTTTTTGGCGATTAAAATTCCCATGAAGAATATTTCCACCATTTCGCAATGAATCGATATAGTCGGCATACTACCGTAGTATTCGACTCCTCGTATTGAAAATGGATCTCCTATATGACATGGCTAAAGTTTTAGTGACTCATTGGATTATTCAACTTTGCAAAGTCGAATGGCGAAATCGTTTGTTCCCGATTAGCATCCAAGTAATCTGCCCACCACTGCACCATTAATCGGCGTTGATCAATATGTTCTGCCTTATGAATATAAGCAGCCCTCACTGAGTTACGTTCTTGGTGGCTCATTTGACGTTCTACTGCATCTTTCGACCATAAACCTGATTCAACTAATGAACTACACGCCATCGTTCTAAAACCGTGTCCACAAATTTCAGTCTTCGTATCATAGCCCATCACACGTAAGGCTTTATTGACCGTATTTTCGCTCATAGGCTTAAAGGGATTATGAGCGCCCGTTAGGATCAATTCATGTTCACCCGTCCATGTCCAAATCTCTTTCAGTATAGTGATGGCTTGGTGGCTAAGGGGAACTAAATGCGGAGTGCGCATTTTAGCGCCTCTGTATGAGAATTTAACGCCGGGTATAGGCTTTCGCTGAGCAGGAATAGTCCATAAGGCTTTATCGAAGTCAATTTCAGACCAACGCGCATAGCGAAGTTCGCTTGACCTAATAAACACTAATAAATTTAACATCACGGCTAGGCGAGTGACGGGTTGCCCTTTATAAGCATCGATACGGGCAATGAGTTCAGGTAGACGGTCAAGGTTAAGAGCTGGACGATGTTGGCGTTGTACAGTCGTTACAGCCCCTGCGGTATCAATAGCAGGGTTATAACCAATAATACCGGATTGCACCGCATAACGCATAACAGCAGCGATACGTTGCTGTAAACGCGCAGCTATCTCATAAATCTCTTTACTTTCTGCCGCACGGATAGGAATAAGCAGGTCAGGGGTTTTGAGGGTAGTGATATCGCGTAATCCAATATAAGGAAAGACATGCGACTCCAAACTCTTTAAAACCTTTTCACTGTGTGATTCAGACCATTTTTTATTGCTGGCATGCCATTGTCTTGCGATGGTTTCAAAAGAGAGATTAGCATCAGAAGCTGCTTTAGCCACACGTTTTTGTTCGCACGGGTCAATACCGTCAGCAATCAATTTTCTTGCTTCATCACGTTTTAAACGCGCCTCTGATAAAGAGACATCAGGGTATAAACCCAAGGCTAAGGTTTTCTCTTTACCTAAATGGCGGTAGCGTAATCGCCAGTACTTAGAACCATTAGTGTGAACCAATAAGTGCAGACCTGCACCATCGGTTAATTTATAGGATTTCACATCGGGTTTAGCCGCCCGAATTTTAGCGTCAGTCAGTGCCATAGTGAGCTTCCTGAGAGATAAAGTGGGTACAAAATTCTATCGAACTAGTGTATACCCGCAATTGTACCCACGCAATTGGGTTGATGTGGGTAGAATCGAGTAGAATTCAGTTGAGTTGAAACTTTGGGAGAGTGTTGATTTTAGCGGGCTTTACAAACAAAAACAGACGTCGGTTGACGTCTGTTGATAATAAGGTGGTGCCCGGACTCGGAATCGAACCAAGGACACGGGGATTTTCAATCCCCTGCTCTACCGACTGAGCTATCCGGGCAACGGGGCGCATTAAACCGTATTCAGCGGTTTGCGTCAATGAGTTTTTCATAAAAAAACGCATTTTTTTACTGAGTGTTTTCTTTTTCAGCAAAAGGTGGTGGTTTAACGCGCGAATGATGCTTTTTTAGCTTAGCGCACCTTTTTTCCGGCATAACGCAATCGTCAAAATATCTTCAGAAAGGTGTTGTGCTGTTTCAACATCTTGAATGTCACGTTGGACTAACAACCGATTTAAGCACCCTTCGAGTACCAACTCCATTTGATTGGCAACAAGTTCGGAGTCTTCAATATCGAGCTCATCTAATAGCTCTTTGGTGAAGTTGAATGAATTTTCTTTTTGCAAACGACTAAGCTGATGAATTGGGTGCTCTGAATCTGGGTAGTAATTACAGGCAGAGATAAATAAACAGCCTGGGAAACGTCCCTCACTCACTTTCTCTGATAGCTGTTGGTAACGTGCCATTAGCTTCTGATGTGGGCTCAGTGCTTCATCTAGGAGGGTTTGGCGCTGCCAAATTTCAATTTGCTGCCCGTGAAAACGTAGGCAATCATAAACAAGTGCTTCATCATCAGGCCAAAATTGGCGAATAGCCGAAAAATCAGATTCAATTTCACTGAGTAAATTTTCTGTTGATGCGGATAAACCCTGAATTTCTAATTGGTTTAATGCATGGCTTAAAATCGTTTCGCGTTGGATAGGCATTGTGAACTCCATCACCATGAGGTCTATTTTTTTCATCATAGCAATGATCAATGCTGAATTATAGCGGTTTACTTTGCGAGTAAGATATCAATAGGGAAGGTACGTAGCTTGGGGAATTGTCACTTTTTATGAAATAGAATGATATTAAACATGAAATACAGGAGGGGGAATTATCCCCCCTGAACCTAAATTAATGCGCTATTTCAAATTTAGATTGGAGCCTTAGTTAATCAACTTTGCCTCTAGTGCAACATCGATATAATAAAATTGAAAAATTTTCTTCATAAAATCATCGACATCGTGCTTTCTTAGCTCAAGGGCTTGTAAAATATCCAACAAACCTTGTATGGTGATGGCATTTTTACCCCTTTCGTAACGAGAAATTTGCTGTTGGCTAATACTTAACCGTGATGCTAATTGCGCACCTGTTAAACCAACGGCTTTTCTACGGCGTTTTAAATAAGTTCCAATATAAATGGAAACATCGGTATTATCATTTCGTTGAGTACTTAACATTCCTCCTCCAAATAAATTAATGTTGACGAGATAAATTATTTTAATTAATAAATTATTCTATATTTAGCGCTCGTATAACGGGTTTAAAAGAGAACCTGAATGGTTTTCTAATACCTATTAGACAAGGGTGAGTGTCGTATTACCAATATTTATGGCGGATGGATTTGTGATTATTAATAGATGACACCTATTTTCAATACACAATAAAAGAGTATGATTTATTCGGTTTTTGGGGGTATATTTTGGTGTTTCTGGTTTTTTTTGAAGTTGTTGGATTTATATATTTCAATTTTATCATTTTCTGGTTTTATAATTTGCGTTGTTTTTTGGCGATTTTTGCAGGATTACACTGAATTTTAATCAATATATTCATTGATTGTTACACTTATATTGAGGTTATTAATATAAATGTTTCATTAGAAAGATTTGTTTTTTTTATTCACGTTTTATATCTGAATTTGGCATTTTGAATATATATATGATGGCTATGATTTATATATTTACATATTTTATTGAATTGAAATTTAAATTTGCAATGTGAATATTCAATAATATTGAAGAATGTTCTTCTCAGGTTTTATATTGATTATTGGCATTCACGTGACAATAAAAAACCCGTGAACGATTTCACGGGTTTTAGTCTACTCAATCGAATGAATTAGGGCTAGAGTATCATTCCACCGAACAGGAAGCCGAACGTAACGGCTAAGGCGACGGCAATGGTACCTGGGATAAAGAATGGGTGGTTAAAGACAAACTTCCCAATACGTGTAGTACCAGTATCATCCATTTGTACCGCAGCAACCAGTGTTGGGTAAGTTGGCAGAATAAATAGGCCTGAAACCGCAGAGAATGATGCAATCGCTGTCAGTGGGCTAACACCTAAAGCCAACGCCATTGGCATCAATGCTTTTGCTGTTGCTGCTTGTGAATACAGAAGTGCAGAACAGAAGAAGAAGATAACCGCTAGCATCCAAGAATGTTCGTGGATTAAGTCACCCGCAGTGGCTTTGATCCACTCAAGGTTGTGCTGTACGAAAGTGTCACCTAACCAAGCAACACCTAAGATACAGATACATGCACTCATACCTGCTTTAAAGGTACTGGAGTTCAGGATTGCATCGGTATTGACACGGCAAAGGATAGTAATCAACGTTGCGACTGTCAGCATGATGATCAAAATCGCATTGGTGGTGTTCATTAATGGTGTTTCGACAATCCCTAAGCTTGGGCTATTGATGATAGCGTAGCAAACAACGCCGATAACACCGAGTAAGAACAGCAGGACGGAAGATTTAGCACCTGGTTTGATTTCTTTGACTTGGCTACCACGCAGTTCAATTAAGCCTTCTGCTAAACGTTTTTGGTAGATTGGGTCATCAGAAAGTTTAGAGTTGAACGTCCAAGAAATAATAAATGACATCAACATAATCGCAAGGAAGGTTGATGGTAGTAAAATCCCTAGCAGGGTGATGTAGCTAACAGTATTGCCAGCGCCCATCATTGCAGGGTTTTCCATCACTGATGCCATATAGACAACCGCAGCGGAAATAGGTGATGCAGTAATACCAATCTGAGCGGCAACGACGGCGGTTGATAATGGACGGCAAGGTTTAACACCTTGTTCTTTCGCGACCTCTGCGATAACAGGCAGTGTTGCTAAAGAGATATTACCTGTACCAGCAAAAAGTGTTAGAAAGTAAGTCACGATTGGCGCAAGGATGGTGATGTATTTAGGGTTGCGGCGCAGTAATTTTTCTGTTTGGGCAACTAAATAATCTAAACCGCCAGCAATTTGCATTGCAGAGATAGCGGCAATAACAGCCATGATGATGGAGATAACGTCAAATGGAATGGTCCCTGGTTTCACGCCAATTGCAGCGAGTACCAGTACACCAAGGCCACCGGCAAAGCCGATACCTATCCCACCAAGACGGGCCCCCAAAAAAATGGCCAGCAGAACAATAATAAATTCTACGGCTAACATAGTGTTTACTCCTCGACAAAATGAAAATTAAAATTATGAAACTGTTATGTTAATTATTTGTGTGTGCATTAATCAAAAAAGGCACGCTTTCTGATGAGAGGCGTGCCTTTATTTTTAAGTATTATTTATGATAAACATAAATTTTTAGTCATCAAAACGTTTTGCTTTATAAGCTGGGTGTTTTAAGTTCTCAACAGAGAAAATATCGTCCAGCTCAGCTTCAGTCAGTAAACCGCGTTCAAGAACAACTTCGCGTACGCTCTTACCAGTTTCTGCACAGATTTTACCCACGATGTCACCATTATGGTGGCCAATGAATGGGTTCAAGTAAGTGACGATACCGATTGAGTTAAAGACGAACGCTTCACAGATTTCTTTGTTCACAGTAATGCCGCTGATGCATTTTTCTTGCAGGTTACGACATGCGTTGCTCATCAGAGAGATAGATTCGAACATCGCTTGGCCGATTGCAGGTTCCATTACGTTTAACTGTAATTGGCCTGCTTCAGCTGCCATTGTTACACAGATATCGTTACCGATAACTTTGAAACACGCTTGGTTAACCACTTCAGGGATAACTGGGTTAACTTTTGCTGGCATGATAGAAGAACCTGCTTGTAACTCAGGTAAGTTGATTTCTTTCAGACCTGCGCGAGGACCAGAAGACAACAGACGTAAGTCGTTACAGATTTTAGACAGTTTCATTGCCAGACGTTTTAAGCCCGCGTGAACAGTGATGTAAGCACCACAGTCAGAAGTTGCTTCAATTAAGTCTTCCGCAGGAACGCATGGTAAACCAGTGACTTCTGCTAATTTTTTCACTGCCAGTTCTGAATAACCTGGTGCGGTATTCAGGCCTGTACCGATAGCAGTTGCGCCTAAGTTAACTTCGAGCAGTAATTCGATGCTGCGTTTCAGGTTTTTCTCTTCTTCTTTCAGAAGAGTAGCGAAAGCATGGAATTCTTGGCCGACGGTCATTGGAACGGCATCCTGTAACTGGGTACGACCCATTTTCAGAATGTCTTTGTATTCTTCAGCTTTAGCTTCAAAGCCTTTTTTCAGGTATTCAACAGATTCAATTAACTTCAGTACAGAGTTATACACTGCGATACGGAACCCGGTAGGGTATGCATCGTTAGTGGATTGGCTTTTGTTCAGGTGGTCATTTGGGTTTAAGAATTCATACTCACCTTTTTTATGACCCATCAGCTCAAGACCGATGTTAGCAAGGACTTCATTGGTATTCATATTCAGTGATGTGCCCGCACCACCTTGGAATACGTCAACAGGGAACTGGTCCATGCATTTGCCTTCATTTAAAACAACATCACATGCTTTGATGATGGTTTCCGCGATGTTACGTGGAATAGTGTGTTGTTCTTTGTTGGCTAAAGCCGCCGCTTTTTTAACCATAACCATGCCACGAATAAATTCTGGGACATCGTTAATAGTGCGGTCGCTGATATAAAAGTTTTCAATCGCACGCAGAGTATGAACACCATAATAGGCATCGGCTGGAACTTCTTTTTTACCTAACAGGTCTTCTTCGATACGAGTATTGTTTGACATGAGAACCTTCTTAATTAGATTACAGTTACTGTCCGTTTATGCGCTTTTTAAAAATCCATATATCGTAAAAACAAAACTTCACAGGTGATTAATATTGTAAAATAAAACTTTACAAGCGATTAACACCTTCTACTACGTTATCAGCATTATGATCTACTGATTTATGGGTAGATGATATGCCTTTAATGAAACAATGCCTTGAACCTAGATCACTATATAGTTTGATTTATGCAACAGATTTTTCATTGTGTGATATTCGTCACAGATAAGTCTGGTTAATCAAAAAAAATAGTGAGTTGAAAAGCGTTATCTTTGCCCCAATTATTATGGCTATACTAAAGAAAAAAGCGAATATTGATAGTTGTCTCTTAGATGCAGTTCACAAAGGTTTTCCGAGGGGCGTAAAATAGTTGATAGCTTATTGAAATAAAGGAGAACTTGTGCGCTGGTTACCACTAATTCTGATATGTATTCTCGTTTACATTGAATCCGTCATTTTTGTCAGAGTGGCTTCTGAAGTCGGTGTTTTGATGACGCTGATTCTGGTGGTCTTAACATCCTGTTTAGGGGTGTCTTTGGTGAAAAACCAAGGTATGAAAAATGTCCTGCAAATCCAACAGAAATTAGCGTCTGGTGAAAGCCCTGCGGCGGAAATGATCAAAAGTGTTGCGCTCGTTCTAGCGGGCTTTTTGCTCATCGTGCCAGGGTTTTTCACTGACTTTATTGGTTTATTGTTATTACTTCCACCAGTACAAAAACTTATCGTGATGCGACTAATTCCACATATTCGTTTTTACCAACCGGGTGCGGGCTTTAATCAACCAAGAAATGGTGGATACCAAAGCGGTAATACGTTTGATGGGGAATTCCAACGTAAGCAAGACGACCCATCTTTTACCATTGATAATACAGATAAATCAGACTCATCAGATAAAGACGATCGTCCGAAATCGTAAATCCTTTATATTTATAGGGAGATGAAAATGAAAAATTTTTTATCTCCCCCCTTGAAGTCCTAAGGTCTAGCCCCAATCTGCTCAAACATGGTACTAGTTTATTTAAGACATGCTGGTATCGTCCTTTTACCTAGTGTGGACTTTATTTATAGGAGAACTATTAATGAAAATTCGTCCATTGCATGACCGTGTTATCGTTAAACGTAAAGAAGTAGAATCTAAATCTGCGGGTGGCATTGTTCTGACCGGTACTGCGGCAGGCAAATCAACGCGTGGTGAAGTTCTGGCAGTAGGCCAAGGCCGCATCCTCGAAAATGGCGAAATTAAAGCGCTGGATGTGAAAGTTGGCGATATCGTTATTTTTAACGACGGTTATGGCGTGAAAGCTGAAAAAATCGACAATGAAGAAGTGCTGATTATGTCCGAAAGCGACATCCTGGCAATTGTTGAAGCGTAATTTTCACTTAAAACTTCTCAACGAACGAAAAGAATTTGAAGGAAAGAGATAATGGCAGCTAAAGACGTTAAATTTGGTAGTGATGCACGTACGAAAATGCTTCGTGGTGTGAATGTTCTGGCAGACGCAGTTAAAGTAACTTTAGGTCCTAAAGGCCGTAATGTTGTTTTAGACAAATCATTTGGCTCACCAGTTATCACTAAAGACGGTGTTTCTGTTGCACGTGAAATCGAATTAGAAGATAGATTCGAAAACATGGGTGCGCAGATGGTTAAAGAAGTTGCCTCTAAAGCAAACGATGCTGCGGGTGACGGTACAACAACTGCGACAGTTTTAGCACAAGCTATCATCACTGAAGGCTTAAAAGCGGTTGCTGCGGGTATGAACCCAATGGACCTGAAACGTGGTATTGATAAAGCGGTTGTTGCTGCGGTTGAAGAGCTGAAAGCACTGTCTGTTCCATGTTCAGACACCAAAGCGATTGCACAGGTAGGTACTATTTCTGCAAACTCTGACGAAACCGTTGGTCGTTTAATCGCAGAAGCAATGGATAAAGTCGGCAAAGAAGGCGTTATCACTGTTGAAGAAGGTACAGGTCTGGAAGATGAGCTGGATGTGGTTGAAGGTATGCAGTTTGACCGCGGTTACCTGTCTCCTTATTTCATCAACAAACCAGAAACTGGTGCAGTTGAGTTAGAAAACCCATTCATCCTGTTAGTTGACAAAAAAGTTTCTAACATCCGTGAATTACTGCCAGTATTAGAAGGCGTTGCGAAAGCAAGCAAACCACTGCTGATCATCGCTGAAGATGTTGAGGGCGAAGCGCTGGCAACATTAGTTGTTAACACCATGCGTGGTATCGTCAAAGTGGCAGCGGTTAAAGCACCGGGCTTCGGTGACCGTCGTAAAGCAATGCTGCAAGATATCGCAACACTGACTAACGGTACTGTTATCTCTGAAGAGATCGGTATGGAGTTAGAAAAAGCGACATTAGAAGACTTAGGTCAAGCTAAACGTATCGTGATCAACAAAGACACCACGACTATCATTGATGGTATCGGTGAAGAAGAGGCGATCGCAGGCCGTGTTGCTCAAATCCGTCAACAAATCGAAGAATCTTCTTCAGATTACGACCGTGAAAAACTGCAAGAGCGCGTAGCGAAATTAGCTGGCGGTGTTGCGGTCATTAAAGTCGGTGCAGCAACTGAAGTTGAAATGAAAGAAAAACGCGCTCGCGTTGACGATGCTCTGCACGCAACTCGTGCAGCGGTTGAAGAAGGCGTTGTTGCTGGTGGTGGTACTGCGCTGGTTCGCGTTGCAGCGAAACTGGAAGCTCTGACTGGTGAGAACGAAGAACAAAACGTTGGTATCCGTGTTGCTCTGCGTGCGATGGAAGCGCCAATGCGTCAAATCGTTGCTAACGCAGGTGAAGAAGCCTCTGTTGTGGTTAACAACGTTAAAGCGGCTAAAGGTAACGAAGGTTACAACGCAGCAACTGATACTTATGGCGATATGATCGACATGGGTATCTTGGATCCAACTAAAGTTACGCGTTCTGCTCTGCAATTTGCAGCGTCTATCGCAGGCCTGATGATCACCACTGAAGCGATGATCACTGACCTGCCAAAATCAGATGCACCTGACTTAGGTGGCGCTGGTATGGGCGGCATGGGTGGAATGGGCGGTATGATGTAAGCCATTTGGCAAACATCACGCGCCAATCACGATAATTCGTGATATTGCCTGAATAAGACCGGTACGGTGAGTTTATCTCGTCGTGCCGGTTTTTTATTGGAAACAATAAATACCTAGAATGAATGCCTATTTGATGTGATAGGCGATTTATTTTTGCGTCAACGTTGCTTAGCGGGTTATATTTAACGTAAGGTAAGTGGTTTGAATTAGCAAAGAATAGGGCAGGTTCTTGATTAATTTGTGGTAGACTCTATTCGGCTGGTGATGTGCGGCAATTGTGACGCAGTATGCGGATCACCTCCTAGCGATTTATGATAGATTGCTATCAATACCGTATTAGGCTAATAATTTTTCAAACCAGCTGCAAAAACACAATGAAAAATGAGGGAAAACATGCGAATTAAAGTCTTGCTTGGTGCTGCTGCATTACTGCTTTTAGCGGGTTGTTCAACGTCAACTAACTTGACTGCGGCAGGCTCACAAGTTCGTTTTGTTGAGAATCAACCTGGAAGTGATTGCCAACTTCTCGGTCAGGTTGCAGGGACACAAAGCAACTGGTTGAGTGGCGTAAATAATGAATCTAGCTCCATGCGCAGCGCTGCGAATGATTTACGCAATAAAGCGGCTGAAATGGGCGGAAATGTAATTTTCGGCGCGACGAGCCCTAGTGAAACCGTGTTATCTAGCTTTATCCCGCTAGACAGCAAAATGGTTGGCCAAGTCTATAAATGCCCCTAAAATGAATTAGCGACGCCCAAATAACTATTATTTGGGCGTTTTGCTGATTAGCTCTGCCTTAAATTGAGGTCAAGCAGCGTTTTGCTAGGTTCTCCACCAATTTCCCGTGCAAGTTTAGGTACGAGATATCCCGATACCTTACTCAATAATTGTTGTATCAATTGGCGCGCTTCGATATCGCTGACCAAAAAATGGGCAGCACCTTGTACTTTATCCAGTACATGCAAGTAGTAAGGCAGAATCCCTGCGTCAAATAAGGCATTGCTCAAATTCATCAGCGCCGTCACGTTATCATTCACTTGGCGTAGTAAAACGCTTTGATTTAATAATGTCACACCCGCTTTTTTGAGCTTTTGCATTGATCTGGTGAATGCCTCGTCAATCTCATTAGCGTGGTTGATATGCGTGACCATAATGACTTGCAAGCGCGAGCGTGCCAGTCTCTCGCATAATGCATCCGTGATCCGTTCTGGGATGACAACAGGCAAACGCGTATGAATTCTCAACCGGCTGATATGGGGAATATCCTCCAATTGGCTAATCAACCAATCGAGTTCATGGTCTTTTGCCATTAACGGATCACCACCAGAGAAGATGATTTCATTGAGTTCGGTGTGGTTTTTTATATAATCCACAGCCATCAACCAGTTATTTTTATTTCCTTTGTTATCTTCATAAGGAAAATGCCGGCGAAAACAGTAGCGACAGTTCACTGCACAGCCACCTTTAACGAGCAGTAATGCGCGGTTGTGGTATTTATGCAGTAAGCTTGGGATCTCATTATCCTGCTCTTCCAGCGGGTCGGTAGAAAAACCAGGATGTACATCAAACTCAGCTTTTGCAGTTAATACCTGTAATAACAGCGGGTCTAGTGGATCGCCTTTTTTCATTCGTGAGATAAATGGCATAGGGACACGCAATGGAAATAATTGGCGTGCCTCACGGCCTTCTTGCGAAGCAAGATGATTTTCCAAGTTAAGTATTTGCAGCAATTCATCTGGATTAGTGATTGCTTCAGCAAGTTGTTGTATCCAGACTTCTCTGGATGAGGTATTTTGAGTTACAATATCGACCATTTTTTGGCTATGCCATTTTTAGTTTATAAATTAGAGGATCACCATGGCTACTTATAGTACCAATGAATTCCGCTCAGGTCTTAAAATCATGTTAGATGGCGAGCCTTGTGTCGTTTTAGAAAGCGAATTCGTAAAACCGGGTAAAGGTCAAGCGTTCGCACGTGTGCGCATCCGTAAACTGATTTCTAACAAACTGTTGGAAAAAACCTTTAAATCTACTGATTCTGTTGAAGGCGCAGATGTCATGGATATGAACTTAACTTACCTGTACAACGACGGTGAGTTCTGGCATTTCATGAACAACGAAACTTTCGAACAGTTAGCAGCGGATGAAAAAACCGTTGGCGATAACGCGAAATGGTTAGTTGACCAAGCAGAATGTATTTTAACACTGTGGGACGGTCGTCCTATCGCGGTAACTCCACCTAACTTTGTTGAGTTAGAAATTACCGATACTGACCCAGGCCTGAAAGGTGATACCGCAGGTACCGGCGGAAAACCTGCAACACTGAGCACTGGCGCAGTTGTTAAGGTTCCACTGTTTGTTCAGATCGGTGAAGTTATCCGTGTTGATACTCGTTCAGGCGAATACGTTTCACGCGTAAAATAATGGCGTATCCTATACGGGATCGTTAAAAATAAAAAGCCGTGGTCGAGTGCCACGGCTTTTTTTGCCTCTTTTTTAGGCCTAACAGCACTTAAACCCACCTTTTCCGCCATAACGTGCATCTTGGCGTTCTTTAAAAAACTCCTCGTAAGTCATCGGAGTTTGATCGGGGTGAGTCCGCTGCATATGGGCGACGTAGTTGTCATAGTCTGGAACGCCGACCATCATTTTTGCCGCTTGGCCGAGGTATTTTGCGGCTTTTCCTAAGTTTCCAAACATTTTTTTCTCCTTCATATTTCGCGCTACAGCGTTGTTGATTGCGCTCGGCTACCCAAGTCACATACTGTTATGTATGCTCCTAGTTTCTCCTTCATACTTCACGCTGTTGCTGCGTTGGCTTCATTCGCTAACCCTAGTCACATACTGGCGTATGCTCCTAGGGATTATCTTCTTTGCCGCCTTGCTCCAACGTGAATTATTTTGGAGAAAGAGTATATGTCCTAAACAGTGACAAGCTTTTCCGCAAAAATCAATGATGGCGCGTATTGGCCACGATTTCCTCGTAGTTGGCTGGCATTGGCTCGTATGGCACTTCATTCGCGGTTGGTTCGCTTGATTTTAACGCTTTAAGCGCGGTGCGGATGGAGAACAGAGCCAGTAAAACCACAACAATCATAAAGAAAATCGTTAAGCCAGCATCTAAACGGTTATTGAAAATCAACTGTGTGAGCTGAGATTCCGTATATTGTGCTGGAATATTACCGCTATCAATCATCGCTTGGAATTTATTCGCTACAGCTAAGAAACCAACACGGGCATCTTCACTGAAGGTCTTTTCCCAGCCAGCGGTCATGGTACAAATCAGTAACCAAGCCGTTGGGACGAGAGCAACCCATGCGTATTTTTGGCGCTTCATTTTGAACAGTACCACAGCACATAGCATTAACGCCATACCTGCCAGCATTTGGTTTGCGATACCAAACAGCGGCCACAAGGTATTAATACCGCCGAGTGGGTCAACAACGCCTTGGTGAAGGAAATATCCCCACGCGAGCACACACAGCGCAGTTGCAATCAAGTTTGCGGGTAAGGAATCTGTCCGTTTTAGCGATGGGGAAACAACACCCAGTAAGTCTTGCAGCATAAAGCGTGCTGCACGGGTTCCTGCATCAACAGCGGTTAAGATAAACAGGGCTTCAAATAAAATCGCAAAGTGATACCAGAAGGCGACATTCATCAGCCCACCAAGCGCCCCATGCAGAATATAGGCCATCCCAACGGCAAGCGTTGGCGCACCACCGGCACGGGAGATAATACTGGTTTCACCTACTTCGCTGGCAATGGTATTGAGTTGCTCAGGGGTGATTTGGAAGCCCCAACTACTGACTACTTGCGCGGCAGATGCGACCACATCTTCGGTACCTGCTGGTGCTAACATCGCCATTGGGCTGTTCATGGCGAAATAGACACCCGGGTCAATCACACACGCGGCGACTAATGCCATGATGGCAACAAATGACTCCATTAACATGCCACCGTAACCGATGAAGCAAGCTTGATTCTCATTGGCTAACATTTTCGGCGTTGTACCGGAAGAGATCAGTGCGTGGAAGCCAGAAACTGCCCCACAAGCAATCGTAATAAATAAGAATGGGAACAAATCACCTGCCCACACAGGGCCTGTACCATCAATATATTTCGTTAGTGATGGCATTTGCAGGTTCGGATTTAAAATTAAAATACCAATTGCGAGGCCAATAATGGTCCCGATTTTTAAGAATGTCGAAAGGTAGTCACGTGGTGCAAGCAGCAACCAAACGGGTAAAACGGCAGCGACGAAGCCATATCCGACTAACATCCACGTTAATTGCACGCCGGTATAGTCAAAATAGGGTGCCCATGTTTCACTTTCAGCAACCCATCCACCTGAAATAATCGCAAACACAAGGAACACAAGCCCGATAATAGACACTTCACCAATGCGACCTGGGCGAATATAACGGGTATAAATCCCCATAAAAATCGCCAGTGGAATGGTAAAGGCGACCGTGTAGGTTCCCCAAGGGCTGTGAGTTAAGGCTTTTACCACGATCATCGCGAGTACCGCTAAGATGATCACCATGATCATAAAGCAGGCAATTAGCGCCAGCACACCAGCAGTATTGCCCATTTCTTCTTTGACTAACTCGCCAAGCGAACGACCATCACGGCGCGTAGAAACAAACAGCACCATAAAGTCTTGAACGGCGCCTGCTAATACTACCCCAGCAAGTAACCACAGCATACCCGGCAGGTAACCCATTTGCGCAGCAAGCACAGGGCCAACTAAAGGGCCTGCACCTGCAATCGCCGCAAAATGGTGACCAAATAATACTTTTTTATCTGTTGGAACGTAATCTAATCCATCATTATGACGAATTGCGGGAGTCATACGCGTTTCGTCAACTTGCAGAACTTTTTTTGCAATAAATAGCCCGTAATAGCGGTATGCAATCAAGTAAATACACACGGCTGCTACCACAATCCACAGCGCATTAATCTGCTCGCCACGATATAAGGCGATGTAACCGAGTGAAAAAGCACCGAGCAGAGCGAGCGCAATCCAAATAAATTGTTTACCCATAGCCATCCCCATCTGTTCAATGAATGATATTAGTTATTTAAGTAAAACTGAGGAAGATATAGCCATAGTTAAGTGAAAGAAAAAGTAGCTAAAACGAGACACCTAATTGAAATCTGAGATAAATTCGATAATTGCAGTGAATATCACTAATCTAAGATTATTTATTGGATTTTATTTGGTTTTCGACTAGCGAATAGCCAATTGATTGGCTGATTATCTGGGTTCTGGTTTTTAATTAGTATTATATGCTGGAGGGGGAAAAGAAAGTCAGCGGGCGAAAATACGTGAGAGCATTGATTACCGAAAGCGAAAAACCGTCGGTAATCAAATGCATTATCTTAGGCGTGTCTTAAGCGTTGGATGATTTTTTTGCCAAAAAGCGTCGTAATAAGACCGAACATGATCAAAATTAAACCAGCAACTTGTATGCCATTAATGTGCTCACCGAGGAATAATGCGCTGCTGCTTAAACCGAACACGGGCACCAATAATGAAAATGGTGCAACCCGCCATGCTTCATAGCGCCCGAGCAGTACGCCCCACAAGCCATAGCCGACAAACGTGGATAAATACGCCAAATACAAAATCACACCGAATACAGACCAATTAAAGCCAGATAACCCGTCGACAATGGCATCTTCACCTTCAAGGATCCATGAACTAATTAGGAATGGAATAATGGGGATCAATGCGCTCCAGCTCACGAGTGACAAAGCACTGCATTTTTCTGTGCCTTCGTGTTGCATGATAATTCTGTTGGTAATATTCCCACAAGCCCATGATAAACCAGCAATTAATGTGAAGGCTAAACCGAGCATTGGGATATCATCTAATCCGCCCGCAGTTGCGCCATTGGCTAACACGGTCAACCCTGCGATAGCGATAAACATGCCAATAAAATGCGTTGGTTGTAGTGTTTCTTTTAAAATCATGGCCCCAAGCAATAAGGTGAAAAAGGCTTGAGATTGCAAAATAACGGAGGTGATCCCTGCGGGCATACCAACGCGGATAGCGCAGAATAAAAAGGCAAATTGGCCAAAGCTGATGGTCAAGCCGTACAGCAATAATAATTTGAACGGAATTTTAGGCCGCTTGAAAATAAAAATGGCAGGAAAGGCAACAAAAACAAAGCGTAATGCCCCAAGAAGTAATGGGGGAAGCGCGGTTACACCCAGTTTGATAATCACGAAGTTAACGCCCCAAATGATTACCACACAGAGGGCAAGTAATATGTCTTTGAAACTCATTCTATTTTCTCGATGAATAGGCTCGATAAGATTTCCTACTTTACCTTTGCTAGGCGCGCAGTGCGATGACAATGATGCTTATTGGCGAAAAACAGAATAAACAGGTTAAATAAGATTGTTAATTTACGCTTATTTGTTATTTTTCGTTGCTTGAGTCTGTGCTGGCGAATGTTTATAATGAGAGACACATCACACGTATTCAGGACGACCTGAATCACGTCATTCAATTATGGGGACGGCCCCGAGTTATTCATGGGAGCAACGACCATGGCATGGATCGTCCTTTTATTTGCAGGTTTACTCGAAGTGGTTTGGGCTGTAGGGTTAAAATACACTCACGGTTTTACACGCTTAACACCCAGTATTATTACCATTATCGCGATTATCGCCAGTATGGGGTTATTAGCCTATGCAATGCGTGATTTACCTGTCGGAACGGCTTACGCAATCTGGACAGGGATTGGTGCAGTGGGTACAGCAATTGTTGGGATTATTTTCCTTGGTGAATCCGCCAATATGTTCCGCTTATTAAGCCTTGCCTTGATTATCACTGGGTTAATTGGGCTCAAAGTGTCGAGTTAATGATTTAATATAAAAACAGGCGGGTGAGGTAATAAGCCATCCGCCTTTACTGCTTTTTGGATACATCATCAGGCATAAATTTTTTAGTCCTTTTGGTCTCGGTCATGATAGCGAGATGGCCAAATTTCAGCCGGCGTGATACCTAAAAATTCAGCAATAATTCTTTCTCCTTTTGGCCAGCGTCTTGAAAGTGCGTTGTTCAATGTGGATGAATTTAAGCCAACAGAACGTGATATTTCGGAAAGAGAAGATCCCTTTTTCTTTATTGCCGCAATGATATCAGCAGGGTGCCAATCTTTTTTCATAATATCTCCAGTGTTATTAGTTGAATAATGCTTGGTAGTTTTAAGAATAATATTACTGTATTTTTTATTTTCTTTTTTTAATACTATTATTAAATTATACTTTGAATGTTTTTTATTCTGTGATAGTGATATATATCCTTGGTTATTATTTTTTTATTAACATTTAATTATATTAAAAGGAATTATTATGGATGTTAAGAGTGAACTCTTGGAAAAAACATGTTCAGGTTTAAAAAATACTTTTTCTAATTATTTTGATTGGAATGATATTGACTTGTCTTTTTCAAAAGTAGATATTTTAAATAGGCAGGTTTATACTGCATCGAGTAATTATGATTGGGTTTTGATGTATTGGGATGCGGATTTGGATAAAGTGATTGGTGAGCGGCTATCGACAGGGATACAGTATTGGAGTAACTACTCAAAAGAATATATGAACACCTTATTAAGAACAGATAAGTGTAAACTAAAAGTGGATTTTTGTGCTAAATATGGAAGTGTATATGAAATTACGTCAATTAATTCTAAACGAAAGTTATCGATAAAAGATATAATGGCAATATATAAATGCCGACCTATTATTTCTGATTATACTCACGGAGTATGGAAACAAAGTGATGAAAATTATTTACCATTAAGAAGTCGTTTAGATATACCAATAGAAGGTAAGAACAATATTAATGACTTAGAAAGTGAAATTTTAGATATTCACCAGTATATGCGTTTTGGAAATATTCGCTTTACTCGAAAAGAAATTATTACAATAAGAATGCTGCTATCTCATTGTAAAGTAAAAGAAATTAGCTATGTGCAGGGATGTTCAGAGGTGTGTGAACACAAACGAATTCAAAGGATTAAAGAGAAACTTTCTTGCCCTCATGCTTCTTCAAGTGGCTTATTTAGTGCATTAAAAGAAAATGGAATTACACTCGCCTGCTTAGAAAATTTAGTCAATTATCCTTAATTTTCAATGTATAAGATAGCTGATGTATGAAATCTTAGGGATGATAAGGATAAAAAGATGAAATGGAAATTCAGGTTTGGTGCCGTCGCAGGTAATGCACTCGAATACTATGATATTGCTGTTTTTGCTGCAATATCAACTTATTTGAGCGCTGAGCTAACAAAGTTAGGTTATGAGCAAGCGACAGAAATGGTTTGGGGGATATTTGCACTGCGTTTTTTAATACGGCCTTTAGGCGGATATATTATAGGGCGCTATGCAGATACGGTTGGGAAAAAACCTGCCTTAATATTAACAAGCTTAATTACAGGCATTGCAACATTAATGATGGCTATATTACCTATTGAACTATTAGGTAACTATACACCAGTTGCTATATTAATATTACAACTCGCTTTGTCATTTAGTTTTGCAGGGGAGTATCCGTCTTTAATTACCTACTTATTTAAAGATGCACATATTAGAGAGCAAGCAAGAGTTTCGTCTATTATTGTCGGTAGTTCTTTGCTTGGTGTTATTGCTTCTTTAGGCATTATTTTGGTGTTAAAAAATACGCTGAATGAAGATATGATGCAATCAATAGGTTGGCGAATTCCCTTATTCATAGGGGTTGCAAATATCTTAATGAGTTTTTGGTTTAGGTTTAATCTTCCAAATTATCAAGTGATTTCTAAAGATAAACAATCAATTAATTGGAAGAATGTGTTTTGGGTGTTTTTATTCACAATTCCTGGAACTGTTACATTTTATTCTCAAAACCTATCAACATCATTGATAATAGAGCAATTAAAGATTGAAGAAATAAAAAACTATTACGCAATTTTATCGTCAAGTTTACTTTTACTCCTCATGTTAATATGTGGTTGGCTAACGGATAAATACAGCTCAGCTAAGCAGGTTTTTAATATTGGCGTCATATTAATGGTTTTCTGTTCTGCACCGCTTTATCTCATATTGCAAACGAATAACTTATTACTCGTACTAATAGCTCAACTACTAATGTCTGTTTATTCAGCAATGATATTGTGTAATTTATCAGCAGTGCTCATCAGTAAGTCAAATGGGCAGGCGGCAATTTTAGGCATTGGTTATAATGGCGCTTCAGCTTCTCTTGGAGGGATCACGCCTTTAATTGTCAGTTACCTTAGCCAATATCACTTAGCTTACGTTGGGGCATTTATCGCTGTTTGTGGGTTATCGTATTTTATTTCCTATTTACTACCAAAGCACGCTCATACTTAGCTTTTTCTCCATTCATCCCCTCGTTCAATGAGCTGAATGAGGGGATGCGCACTATTTTTTAGAGTAACAAAACCGCTACAAGACCCATGCAGTTCGGGCACCGACTGTGGTACTTTTATGCAATCGAGTATGGCTAAGGCAAAATGCATCAATGCCTGCGCTATGTTGTGAATACCACGCACCACCGCGCATTAAGGCACGTTCACCATAGTTACGCAGGTAGATTTGATCATCTGATTGTTTAATTTTGTAAGGGGCGAGACCCAATATCTTCAATAAAGTCGGAATTTGTTCACCCTCGGTCGTTCCAACCAATCGAAACGGGCTATCTAACAGGCCCAGTGGGTAGCCTGAATCCGTTGGCTCACCATTAAAATGATGGATCTGTGTCGAGATTATCGGGGTGCCAGCATTGCCATCAAGTTTGGCTATTGGTGAATCATATTTTGCACTTGATGGGCTATTAGGGGGGATTAACTCACCACTACTCATATCAATAGCTCGCCAATCTAACAATGCGTCATCAAGATGAATAGCGGCATCATTATTTTTTATGATTTGAATTTCTCCCGCGACTAGGCGTGCACCTGTTTGCCACTCCCAAAGGTTACCGACCAAATCGCTTATCCCTGAAAGTTGGTGATTATGGTACCAGCTTTCCCATTGTGCATTAGTTGGGGTTGTCGGGGTGCCTTGCAAACCGCCAGTCGCTAGCCCGTCAATTCGTGGAATAAATTCATCATGGTTAAAATAATTACGGCCGTAATCCGTATTGCCATGAATAAGGTTATTGTGTTGATTAGTTAAGGCTGAGATGGCACTCCACTCTGCGTTAGTACTGATATGGCAGCCTTTACCTGATTGTTGCGCTAATGATTGAAATTGCGCTAAATCTAAATTGCATGCGGGTGATTGGTTGGGTTGGCTAACTAATTCATCATCTCGCAAACTTGCGCTGTAACAGGCGTAGAAAAAGGCATCAATAGGGCGCTCATGAATGATAAAAGCTGGATGGATACCAGTGCCTAAAGAGGGGGAAATGTCTTGTAAATCAAACTTGGGTACGATGAAGACATAGTTCGGCTGGCCTTTAGGGCTGTAAATAATGGTTCGTTGCCCATGGCTTTGTTTTTCAACTTGGGTTCGTAGTGGATCAGGGGAATAAATTGTGGTCATCATAAGCCTCTGTTTTAAAGGGAAACCCAGTAGCCTTCTTGCCACTTGATGGGTAAGAACTGTTCAGTAAAATCTTTGAAAACCGCATTAACATCCAGATCAGGGAATATGCTAGGGTGTAACCAAGTCGCAAATTTTAGAGCGGCAATAAAGCCAAATGGGCTGTCGTAAAAAGTGTGCCAAATAGCATGAACATGCTGCTGTTTGACTGCATGCAATGTTTTAAAGGCATTACGTTGCATTAAAATTTTAAGCCTTTGTTTTGCTAGCGGTAAATCTGCACCAGGGCCTAATCCTACCCAATTGCCTTTCGGGTTATAGCCACTCCAATCGGTGCCGGTGACAATCACCATTTGAGCTTGGGTGTGAATAATCGTCTCTTGGTTTAGAACACCATATGTTCCATGAATGTATTGGTTAGCAATATTCTCTCCACCCGCAAACGAGAGAAACTGACCAAAATTTCCGTTTCCGTAGGCTAAGCAACACTCTTCAGTAAAACCTGCTGCACGCTCAAGGAGTACTTTGGGCCTTATAGGATTTGCATTAGCGAGGCGAGTATTTACATTATCTAGTTGTGTTTTAATAAATCGATTGATGCGATGAGCCCTTTCTTGTAAACCAAAGACTTTCCCCATAATCGCAATGCTTTTCGGCGTATTGGTGAGTGGGTCAACACTCATATCAAGGGCAATAACAGGGACATTAGCGCGCAGTAAAAGCATGAGAAGCCCATTGGCTTGTAGACCCGAAAATGTGCCCGTTGTCGTGAAAATAATGTCAGGTTTGAGTTCCAAAATCGTTTCCAAATTAGCTTGCGCCCCGCCGATCGCGGGGAGGTGGGGTAATTGTTCAATCTTCGGAAACGCCTTACAGTATTGTTGGTAACTACGCAAATCAGCAGTACGAAAGTTACTGGGAACAGCGACAAGTTTCTCCACAAAATTGGGTATTCCCAATGTGGCAAAGAGAAAAATCAGTGATGGGTCAGCCAAATAAATTTTCTGTGCATTTTCTGGGTAAGCAATAGTGCGTCCAAGGATGTCTGTCACCTTGGGCATTGCGGCTGCGACAACTGGGCAAGGCATTGCACTTAACGTCGCCATTGCTAACCCTGCCTTAATCAAATTCCTTTTAGAACTTTCCATAAGTTGCTTACCTATTGAATTAAAAGTAGTAATTAAGTGTGGCAAGTAACGTTCTATTCGTGCCAATACTGCAATAGGTGGAACTGGTACAGCTGGCAACGTAGGATTTATTGGTGACATTACTGACAGTTAACCCCAATTCCATACCCGTGAGTTCAGGGGCTAATGCATCCATTTGGTACCTTGCACTAATATCGCCAAGCCAGACTGCTGGTACTTTAAATGTGTTGGTGTTGTCACCCCATGTTTCGCCGAGATAACGCACGCCAACGCCGACTAAAGCGCCTTCGAGGTAAGGGGAGTGAAAACGGTAGTCAACCCATGCGGAGCCGCTGTGTTTAGGGACTTGAACAGGGTGCTTATTTAAGACTGAAAGGTCTTGGCTTTCGGTGATTTTATTATCAGTAAAGGCATAGCTCACCATGACATTCACTGACGGTGTTAATGCCATACGGCTTTCAAAATCAACCCCACGAGAGCGAATTTTCCCTGTTTGATTATAGTAATCTGGATTTAGCGGGTTATGGGTGGTGACATTTTTTTGTTCTAACTCATACGCTGCAACGCTTGCCATGAGGTTATCCGATTGGTATTTAAGCCCCACTTCGGCTTGTTTTGATTCGGTTGGGATAAAGGATTTTCCATCCGCATCTGTCCCTAAAACGGGGTCAAAGCTATCGGAAAAACTGATCCATGGCGAAAAGCCATTTTCAAAAGCATAGGTTAGCCCAACGCGTTGGCTCCAAGCGGAAGTGTCATTTTTTTGCGTTGTGTGAGAGAGGTTATTATCAGTATCTAAATAAGACCAATCATAGCGTCCACTGAGGATCAAATCCCATTGTTGCCAACTAAGTTGGTCTTGTAGATAAACCCCATAACGATCAAAACGTTGGGTTGTTGATGTGCGGGAAACGGGGTAAGGTTTAAATTCAGGATGATGAGGTTTCACCCATGGATCGAAACTGACGGTTTGCGAGCCCCACCAGTCTTTATCCAGCTTTCCAGTTTGAAAATCAAACCCAGTGAGTAACTCGTGGCGAATATCGCCAGTTTTAACTTTATAAACCAGTTGGTTATCAGCAACAAAGGTTTTGGATTTGCTTGGTGAATCTTGGTAAACCGCGGTGAGTAACCGATCCCCCGCTAAGAAGCCGCGCGTGAAGTCTCGTTTAATGTGGGTATCTACATCAGAGTAGCGCATATTTTGTTTCAGTGTGACGGACGAGCTGACTTGGTAGTCAACTAATGAGGTCACTGACCACTGTGTACGTGTGGATTTTTCATGTTTGGGGTCACTGTAGTTTTGAGTGAAATCCAGCTTTCCATTTGGGTTCGGTAGCAAGCCAATTGCTTGAGCAGGCAAGGTATTATAGTGGCCAATGTGTGGATCATGTTGATATTGGCTTAAGACTGTCCAATTGAGTTTTTCATTGGGTTGCCATGTGATAGAAGGGGCCAGTAAGTAGCGAGATTGCTTCGAGGAATTCACTTGTGAATCCGTTGATAGCGCTAATCCATTCATTCGATATAGCAATGTTTCATCGTCATTCATGGCGCCAGTGGTATCAAATTTGACGGCATTGTTATCAAAATTACCTTTTTGGAACTGAATCTGATGTGATTCATTGGCACTTGGGCGGCGTGATTGCATATTGATAACCCCCCCAGCTCCTCCTTGACCATACAGTGCAGATGATGGTCCATGAACGGCTTCGATACTATTGAGTGTCCATGAATCGACTTGTGGCCCCCAGATCCCACTGTTGCCGATAACCCGTAATCCATCCAAGTAGTAATCAGCATCGAAACCACGAATTTTTGAAAAATCGATACCGCCACCAAAGGCGCCAAATTTCTCACTGGTTACACCCGCGCTGTAGCGTAAGGCTTGGCTGATTGATTCAGAAGGCAGAGTATCCATCTGCTCGCGCTTAATCACTGAAACAAATTGCGGCGTTTCCAATAAGGTGGCTGAGCTTTTTGTGGCAGTAGATTGAGTTTTACTGGCATAGCCAATAGGTTCTTGGCCTTGGTTTTCTGCGGCCGTAACGACCAAGACGTCTGTTTTGGGCTTTGCATTTGCGGTATTTGAGCAAATCAGGGCGCAGACCAATAAACTTAGGGTGGAAAGCGTGTAGGTTCGATGAGTAAATTTATGCATGCAATTTTAGCCAATAAAGTAAAAGAGAAATTTTATGGCGTTAGCATAGATCGTCGACCGACCATCAGTCAATCTAATTAATAATCATTTGCATTTAATATTGAAGGAAGGGATTCGTAGGGTGAGTGAAAAATTATTTATCGTATTGATATTAAAAATAAATATGACAGCGTTCGAAATATTTTTTTGTGTGAGATTAAAACAACGCGAGCTCGTCTGGGTGATTCACTCGCTGTATTTTTTATTTAATCAGTTGGCTAAATCGCTTATACAAAATTTCGCCTAAATTTTGTTGAGTATATTCATGGCTATTGGCGAGGTTGTCCACGGCGGCATGCATAGAGTGGTAAATCATGGTGGCAAGAAGGTCTGGAGGAAGGGCTGACCATTCTTGGTTTTTTTCGCCAAGGGTTAAAATTGCTTTGATTTGCAGGACTGCGCGCGTTTCATGGTCATTACTGCGACCGTGATATTCATCATGAAACAGCATGTCATGAACCTGTTGTTTTTCAACGTAATATTTGACACTGTTTTCGCACCAAGACTGGAGTTTATGCGCCGCACTTTTTTGCAGGGCGAGCGCGTCATCAATATTTCCTAAATACCAATCCATATAGCGAGTGCGTAAGGCTTCCATGATGTCATTTTTTGACTGGAAGTAGTGGTAAAACGTCCCTTTCGCCACATCCGCAGAGCGCACAATTTCACTGACAGTTGTGTTGACAAACCCTTTAGACAGAAAGAGCTCTTCCGCTGCATTCATCAGGTCATCAAGCCGTTCTTCTGCAGGTTTTGTTCTTGGCTTCTTAGGTGGTTGTGTCATTGGGTTTGTCTCTTAATGTCTTGTTCTAAAAAACAGTAGGAATAATGCATCATAGCATTGAAAGGCGATGTGTTAAAAGTTAGTCCATTGAAAGTATGGCCTTCTTGGTTCTATAGGTTACTTTTTGCTGAAAAAGTAAATAAGCGATGATCAAAAATAAATACATTAACGCCCCAATTAACCACACCCAGCCATCCCAAAACGATAATGTTTGGCCATAAATAAAGCTAAACAACAGTGGGCCAACAACGCCTGTGGCATTGGTTAAACTGACAAGAATACCTTGCAGTTTACCTTGGTTTTCTTGGCTCACTTGCGTAGACATTAGCCCTTGAAGTGCAGGAAGGGCGATGCTGCCCCCGGCTAGCAGAATTAGCGTTGGGTAAATCATCCAGCCTTGTGTGAGCAGTGATAAAATCAAAAATGCGCAGCCATCTACCATGAAGCCCAGTAAAATCGTTGTTTTTTCGCTAAATTTCTTCGCTACTGCCCCCGCGACGAAAGCTTGAAATAACGCATGCATCACACCAAGCCCTGCCAACGATAACCCAACTTCCATGCTGCCCCATTGCAAGCGATTTTCGGTAAATAATACCCAAGTTGTCGCGGGGATCTGGCCTATCAATTGCGCCATAAAAAAGACGAATATTAGTAGTGTAATTGGCTTTATGAGTTGTATAAATGAGGTGGATATTATCGGAGCACTATGGGGTTTTTCTTGTTTTCTTTGAGTTTCTCTATCTTTAAAGATCAAAAAGGTACCGATAAAAGCCCCTGTATTTAAGATTGCGGCAATGATAAACGGCAAATGGGGAGAATATTCACCTGCAAACCCGCCAATTGTGGGGCCTGCGATTAGGCCAACACCAAAAGCGGCGCCTAGTCGCCCAAACCACTTCGTGCGTTCATGAGGTTGGGTATTATCTGCAATTACGGAGGCAGCGACTGCGCCTGTTGCACCCGTAATTCCTGAAATTAATCGCCCTAAATATAACATCCACAATGTGCTTGAGAGCGCGAGCAAGGTGTAATCAACAGCGGCACCTGCGAGAGAGAGCAATAATATCGGGCGACGCCCCAATTTATCTGACAATTTCCCTAATAGAGGGGCGAAAAAAACCTGCATGATGGCATACATTGCCAGCAATATACCGTAATGATTGGCTAAATTCTCAGCAGACACATATTCTCGCAATAATGCAGGTAGTACAGGCATGATCAGCCCAATTCCCATGGCATCGAGGCTGGTAATGGTTAGAGCTGTAATGGCGGATTTATTCATTTTTCATTTCTCTATCGATGATAGAGTTGGAATATATCCCTATCAGTGATAGAGTGTCAATCAGAAAATAAGGGGACAACCATGGCGCGATTAAATAAAGAGACGATTATTACAGCCGCTTTAGACTTACTGAACGAAGTAGGGATGGAAGGGGTAACAACGCGAAAGCTAGCTCAAAAACTAGGCGTAGAACAGCCAACGCTGTATTGGCATGTGAAAAATAAGCGGGCTTTATTGGATGAGTTATCTGTTGAAATGCTAAGACAAAACCATGACCGCTCGTTGCCGAAAGAGGGTGAAACATGGCAGGCATTTTTGCGAAATAATGCGTTAAGCTTTCGTCGAGCGCTATTGAGCTACCGTGATGGTGCAAAAGTACACTTAGGGACTCGACCTAGCGCGGAACAATATTCCACAGTAGAAACGCAACTGCAATTTATGGTGGATAACGGTTTTTCATTAAAAAAGGGTTTATATGCGATCAGTGCAGTAGGGCACTTTACGTTGGGAAGTGTGCTTGAACAGCAGGAGCATAGTGCTGCCCTGAATGAACGCGAAACGACGGATGAGAATGCAATGCCCCCATTATTAAAATCGGCGCTTCAAATCATGGATAATGATGATGGAACTGAGGCTTTTTTGTTTGGTTTAGATGCATTAATTCAAGGGATTAAACCTTAATCTTTAAGGTATGGCAAATAAGCGCAAAGCCATACCTTAAACAATGGAAAACTATTTAGAGCATTGCTTATCTATTTGGCGTTTTCTATCGACTGCTTTTTGTGCCGTTTGCATCGCCAATTGTTGGTCTGCTTGCATTCTTTTTGCGAATGCTTCAGGGTCATTACCCACTAACTCATAGAACAATTTATACTCAAGTGGTGCAACACACTTACATTTTTTCTCAACCGCCGCTTGTTGCTTTGCCCGTTTTTTATCTACTGAAGATTGTGCTTCCCCTGCCATGGGCAAATAACTGTAGGTGTTTGTGCTGACACATTCATTATAGAAATCTTTTTCGGTTGGCATTTCATTAGCACTTTCATTTCCCGTGGAAAACGAATTGGCATGGGCGGGTAATATTATGACTCCAGAAAGAAACAGCGAAATAAATAATCCTTTAAATTTCATTTTATTTTCTCTTACCATGAGTGATATAAAAATAGAGACGGTTAGTCTTTAACTTGTTTAAGTAAATATGATTAGTTTAACTTATTGATTTAAATTGGATAAATTAAGTTTTTATTATCCTTTACTTATCATAACAAGCCGATTTTTTATAACAACTAAGGTTAGTCTGAATTAAAATAAACACTATTTTAGAACAGGTAATATCTATTTTTGCGTAGTTTAAGGGTTATTTTCTATTAAATTTCATGATTAAACTTTAATTTCCTAGCCATAAAAAAATACCCCATCGTTTTCACGTATGGGGTATTGGTTCGTTTTTAAATTATTGCGTGATTACAAGGTAAATACACCAATCAGGGCAATAACACTAATGATTGCAGACCCACCATAGAAAACCCATTTTGTCGCTGGGACATGGATTTTAAAATCGTGCAGTGTGTGGTGGATACGGTGCATACCACACCAAACTGGCAGGATAATCATCAGTAATAAGAAAACACGGCCGATAAAGCTTTGGCTAAATGCCATAATGCGCTCATAGCTCAGCATTTCTGGTGCAACACCCAGTGGAATTAAAATTCCTAATAGAATGATGATTGCAGGGCCAATCACGGCGCTCCACATACCACCTGCACCAAATAATCCCCAGAAAATCGGCTCATCGGAACGTTTAGGCGTTAGATTCATCAGATTCTCCTTAGATTAAAATAACAATGCGATTGCTAAGATTGCCGCCGTAACAACAATCGTGAGAGCCCAGAAGCCTTTAACGATAGGCTCATCAGACATTTTCTTATCTTTCACAATAATACTGACTGCTTTTGGTGCAAGGTTGAACCACGTCGTGGTGTGCAGCAATGTTGCAGCCAATGTAATGATATTAATGATAAGAATGATTGGGTTGCTTAAGAACCCAACAAAACCAGCCCATGATTCTGGACCGCTTTTCAGCGCAAATACCCCATACAGGACTAAAATACTGAACCAGACCTGAAGGACGGAGGTACTTTCACGCATGATGTAAAAGCGGTAAAAACCCAGCTTTTGCCACCAGTCGCCCTTCATTTCTCTGACATAGGGTTTACGTTTCGTAGTCATGACTTCAATTCTCCTTATCGTGGCTTCAGCATGGCGATAACAAAGTCTTGCGCGCTGGCAACTTTCCCTTGCTGAATAGCGCCAGCAGGGTCGACATGCTTAGGACAGACTTCAGAACAGTAGCCTACAAACGTACAGCTCCAAACACCATTGTCCCCGTTTAATAAGGCCATGCGTTCTTTCGCACCATGGTCTCGGTTATCTAAATTGTAGCGCTCTGCCAATGTGATAGCGGCTGGGCCGATGAACTCTGGGTTCAGTCCAAATTGTGGGCAAGCTGCATAGCACAGACCACAGTTGATACAGCCTGAGAACTGATGGTATTTGGCCATCTGTGCAGGCGTTTGCTTATTCGGGCCTTCAGAAGGTTTACGATCATTACCGATGATGTACGGTTTAATGGCTTCTAAACGCTCAATAAAGTGAGTCATATCAACAACAAGGTCACGTTCGATTGGGAAGTTACCTAATGGCTCAACTTTCATACCTTGCGGGTATTCACGCAGGAATGTTTTACACGCCAGTTTAGGCACTTTATCAACCATCATGCCGCAAGAACCACAAATCGCCATACGACAAGACCAACGGTAAGACAGGTCTGGAGCGAGGTTATCTTTGATATAGCCTAACGCATCTAACAAAGAAGTTTGCTCGTCGTAAGGGACATCATACGTCACCAAATGGGGCTCACTATCCGTTTCCGGATTGTAACGCATGATCTCCATTTTTAGGTGTTTCATATCATCCATTAGCTTGCTCCTTCTTCGCCTTATCTTGAGCTTCAGCTTCGGCACCGTAAACACGTTTAGCTGGCTGAGATTTCGTGATTTTCACGTCACTGTATTCTAAACGAGGGGAGCCCTCTGGGTTATAGAATGCCAAAGTATGTTTAAGGAAATTCACATCATCACGTTCAGTACAACCTTCGTCGAGACGTTGGTGGGCACCACGTGATTCTTTACGATTGATTGCAGAGTGAGCCATACATTCCGCCACATCTAGACCAAAGCCTAATTCAATGGTGTACAGTAGGTCAGTGTTAAAGACGCTACTATGGTCGGTAATTTCGACGTGTTTGAAGCGCTCTTTCAGTTCGGCAATCTTATCAACGGTTTTTTGCATTAATTCAGGTGTACGGTAGATACCGCAACCTTCTTCCATTGAAATACCCATTTCATCGCGAATTTTCGACCAGCTCTCTTTCCCTTTTTGGTTCATGAGTTTTTGCAGGTCATTTTCGATATCGCGTGTACGTGCTTCAATGGCGCTGGCATTTGCAGGGGTTGCTTCAGCCGCATGGCGTGCCGCTTCTTCACCCGCTAAACGACCAAATACCACCAGTTCTGCCAGTGAGTTAGAACCTAAACGGTTTGCACCGTGTAAGCCAACAGAAGAACACTCACCCACAGCAAACAGGCCTTTAATGCGCGTTTCAGTGCGTTGATCGGTTTCGATACCACCCATAGTATAGTGAGCGGTTGGACGAACAGGAATTGGGTCTGTTACTGGGTCAACACCCACGTAAGCTTTTGCTAATTCACAAATGAACGGTAAACGCTCATGGAGTTTTTCCGCACCAAGGTGGCGAAGATCCAGATACACAACATCACCACGGTGTGTGCTAATGGTGCGACCTGCACGCCATTCGTGCCAGAATGCTTGAGAAACTTTGTCACGAGGACCGAGTTCCATGTATTTGTTTTCTGGTTTACCCAGTGGTGTTTCAGGGCCCATTCCGTAATCTTGCAGGTAACGGTAGCCATCTTTGTTAACCAGAATACCACCTTCACCACGGCAACCTTCAGTCATTAAGATACCTGAACCTGGTAACCCAGTTGGGTGATATTGCACAAATTCCATATCACGCAGAGGCACGCCATGGCGGAATGCCATACCCATACCATCACCCGTAACAATACCACCATTGGTGTTGTAACGATAAACACGGCCTGCACCACCCGTTGCCATCACGATAGAGTTTGCACGAATTTGAACTTTCGTACCTTCCATCATGTTGAGTGCAACGAGTCCACGAGCTTGACCTTCATCAACAATGATATCGAGAACAAAATGCTCATCAAAACGTTGAATTTGAGGGTATTTTAATGATGTCTGGAAGAGTGTATGGAGCATGTGGAAGCCGGTTTTATCGGCTGCAAACCATGTACGCTCAATTTTCATCCCACCAAAGCGGCGAACGTTAACTGAACCATCTGGTTTACGGCTCCACGGGCAACCCCATAATTCGAGTTGGGTCATTTCTGTTGGGCAATGTTCGACGAAATAATCGACGACGTCTTGCTCACACAGCCAGTCCCCACCCGCGACAGTATCATTAAAATGATAGTCATAGGAGTCATGAGCCTGAGTAACTGCGGCTGATCCGCCCTCTGCTGCCACGGTGTGGCTACGCATTGGGTATACTTTTGAGACCAGAGCAATCTTGATATTGGGATTTGCTTCAGCGGCAGCAATCGCTGCACGTAAGCCTGCGCCCCCGGCCCCGATAATCGCTAAATCGGCATTGAAGGTTTGCACTGCGCTTCTCCATTGTTCAAGTGTAAATTGATAAATTCTTTTAAATACTTTTGATAATTAGCTAGGTCATTTTCAATTCAATCTAATGTCAAATTGTCAAATCTCTCTTTTTTAATAGTAAATAATATAATAGCTAATAATGACTTATCATGCTGTGAATTATAACGAATAGTCCCAGAGATAAATTTGATATAGAGGGGGGTTTTGGGTGAATTTACCCACAAAGTGTGAGGTGCGTCATCTTTTTATAAAATGTTTTTACAATTGGCGTTTTTTTAGTGTGTTAATGGTGAATAAAAAGGAATTTCAAATAATTATCATTATTTTTACATAAAAAAATAGGATTAAAAACCGAGTAAATTGGTCGGGTTTTATTAGCGCTAAGAGAATAATACTGATATTTGCTGCGAAGATTTTAATTCATATTGAATATTAAATTGCGACTTGCTTCACTATTTATATAAGCACATTTCTTTATTTTTTAATTTGTGTTCTTTTAATCTTTGAGAAAGAGAATTGTTCCACTTTTCTATTAACAGCTTTGTCACATAATATAAGAAATAATCATGTTTTCTATCGTCTAGGATCCAGGGCATTAGCATGATCCTTCCTACTTATTTAAGATGTAAAAAACCGTTATTCGCAAAGGTTTGCTTAATCGAGTAAAGCCGAGGATAATCATGCCATCTTTACTCACCTTTAGTACGAAGAACCCAGATTATTTCCTAGCGATGTTTTGCACCAGATAAATGTGCTTTTACGCATAGGAATGCATTGTGCGTTGTTCGACAGGTGGGTACACTGCACGACTATGTTTATTTTGGAGTCATCTTAATGAGTGATATAGCGAATTGGCAGCCAACCGCCCCCATCGCTAACCTGTTACAGCGCGCAAAAATTATTGCGGAAATCAGACGTTTTTTTACTGATCGCTGTGTACTAGAGGTCGAAACCCCCGCTATGAGTCAGGCTACCGTGACTGATTTCCATCTTGTGCCATTTGAAACACGTTTTGTTGGCCCGGGTGCTGCGCAAGGCATCAATCTTTACCTGATGACCAGTCCTGAATACCATATGAAACGTTTACTTGCGGCTGGCAGTGGGCCGATATATCAACTGGGTAAAAGCTTTCGTAATGAAGAAGCGGGTAGACACCACAACCCAGAATTTACGATGCTGGAATGGTATCGCCCACACTTTGATATGTATCGCTTAATTAATGAAGTCGATGACTTATTACAACAAGTGCTGGAATGCGAAAGTGCGGAATTACTTTCCTACCAACAAGCTTTTTTACGTCATTTAGATATTGACCCGCTATCCGCAGAAAAAAGTGAGCTGCGTGAAGTCGCTGCCCGCCTTGATTTAAGCAATATTGCGGATCACGAAGAAGATAAAGATACGCTCTTACAGCTGCTATTTACAATGGGGGTTGAGCCACACATTGGTAAAGAAAAACCGGCGGTTGTGTATCATTTTCCTGCCACTCAGGCATCTTTAGCGGTGATTAGTACCGAAGACCACCGTGTCGCAGAACGCTTTGAGGTTTACTATAAAGGAATGGAGCTGGCGAATGGTTTCCATGAATTGACGGATGCGAGCGAACAGCGTCAACGCTTCGAACAAGATAACCGTAAGCGTGCAGCGATGGGCTTATCGGTTCAGCCGATTGATGAGCACTTATTGGCCGCATTAGAGCATGGCTTACCTGATTGCTCAGGGGTTGCTGTCGGGGTCGATCGTTTGATTATGATTGCGTTAAATGCCGAAAGGATCAGTGATGTGATTGCTTTTCCCGTCACGATTGCATAACGATTATCAAGCTTATAGCTCGTTATATAATGCAGCCAAATGGCTGCATTATCGTTTTTACAAGACAAAGAAATTATTTTTGATTTTGTAAGAACTGTACACCTAAATCAGGGAAGTCAGTAAACGCACCATCCACATCCGCTTGGTTGTAGATGATGTCATAAAGCTGCTGCCCATCTTTTGCGTATTTAGGCAGTTTATCGACACGAATGGTGAATGGGTGAACCGCCATGTTGTTTTCATGGGCTTCTTTTACCATGCCATTGACTTTGATATTGGTTGGCGTGGATTCTTCACTGATTAGCATATGATAATCAGGGCCAATACCATCCGCATAGGTGGCAATTTCTTTCATTGCACCCGGTTTCATCATCCAATCGTAATTGTAATTGACCCAAGTCCCATCGGGTTTTTGCTCTTCGGTTTCATTCCAATCGGTGTAAGCGATTAACTGAATGAGCTTCAGGTTCATACCCATTTCTGGCATCAATGTATTTTTAATGCGTTTTAGTTCGTTCGCATCGAAACATTGCAGATAAACGTTGGAATCTTTTTCAACATAACCGTACTGTTTTAGCACTTCCAGCGTTTTTTTGGTGATATCTTTGCCTTCTTGGTGATGGAACCAAGGGGCTTTGATTTCAGGGTAAATACCAATATTTTTCCCAGTGGATTTATTTAAACCTTGAACAAATTCAATCTCTTCTTGGAAGGTATGAACGCGAAAGTCTGATTTACCCATCGGGAAGCGGTTCGGATAGCTTTGTACTTGTTTACCATCAACAATATCGAACCCTTCTGTGAATTTCAGAGACTTGATTTCAGGTAATGTGAAGTCAATCGCGTAATAACGGCCATCTTTACGCGCTCTGTCAGGGAAACGCTCAGCGACATCCGTTACACGGTCAAGATAATGGTCATGTAGCACAACCAGCTCATTATCTTTCGTCATTACCAAATCTTGTTCTAGAAAATCGGCACCTTGTGCATACGCCATCGCTTTAGCCGGTAAGGTGTGTTCAGGTAAGTAACCACTTGCACCACGATGGGCAATGACCACCTTGTTTGTCCCTTGCGCGGCTGCGGACACTGACATCACTAAAACCATACTTGCCACCAATGTTTTTAATGGGAAGTTCATGATTATATCTCCTTGGCACTTTTTGGATAAAAAAAGGGCCATATCATGATGATATAGCCCTCGGGTTTAGCGTTTATTCATAAACAAAATGTTTATTGAGAGTTCGCTAATTCGCGTTTGTGTTTGCTTTCGCTAATCATCACGATGAACAGCAGAACAACAGCAAGGGCTGAACCACCAATCATGACTGCGAAGCCACCGTCCCATCCGAAGTAGTCAACGGTATAACCGACGATAGCACTCGCCGCAACCGAACCACCGAGATAGCCGAATAGCCCTGTAAAGCCAGCCGCTGTACCTGCTGCTTTTTTCGGTGCGAGTTCAAGGGCGTGTAATCCAATCAACATAACAGGACCATAGATTAAGAAACCGATGATCAGCATACAAGCCATGTCAACGTTCGGGTTACCCGCTGGATTCATCCAGAATACGATAGTGGCGATGGTGACGAGAACCATGAAGAATACACCTGTCGCACCACGGTTACCGCGGAAGACTTTATCCGACATCCAACCACATAATAATGTGCCCGGGATACCAGCGTATTCATATAGGAAATAAGCCCATGAAGATTTATCCATTGCAAAGTGTTTCACTTCACGCAGGTAAGTTGGTGACCAGTCAAGAACACCGTAGCGCAGTAAGTATACGAATACGTTCGCAATCGCAATCATCCATAACAGTTTGTTAGGGAAAACGTATTTCATGAAGATTTCTTTCGCTGTTAATTCTTCTTCATCAGACGCTTTATAATCTGTTGGATAGTCGTTTTTGTACTCTTCGATTGGTGGAAGACCACAAGATTGTGGGGTATCGCGCATTAACGCAAATGCAATGATGGCAACAAGGATAGCGGCTAATGCTGGCATATACAGCGCAGCTTTCCAGTCGTTAAACCATGCCATACCTAATAGGAACAGCAATGGAGGAATACCACCACCGACGTTGTGGGCACAGTTCCATACGGAAACGATACCACCACGTTCTTTTTGTGACCACCAGTGAACCATGGTACGTCCGCAAGGAGGCCAGCCCATACCTTGGAACCAACCACAAAGGAACAGTAATACGAACATGACCATGATGCTTGATGTTGCCCATGGCACGAAGCCCATGATCAGCATCACTGCAGAGGCCAGTATCAAACCAGCGGGTAAGAAATAGCGTGGGTTTGCGCGGTCAGAGAATGACCCCATGATAAATTTAGAAAAACCGTAAGCAATTGAAATCCCTGATAAGGCGAAACCTAAGTCACCTTTAGAAAACCCTTGCTCAACAAGGTATGGCATTGCTAAGGCAAAGTTCTTTCGGACGAGATAATACGCTGCGTAACCAAAGAAAATACCCATGAAGATCTGCCAGCGAAGCTTACGATAGACTGGGTCTACCTTATCAGCTGGCAGCCTCTCTATATGAGGTGCTGGTTTAAAAATGCTTAACATATACGCCTCCGATGGCATGCTAATATTTATTTACACTTGATCGCTCTCAATGTTGAGAAAGATTGAGTGTTTATTATTGGTGAAGTAACAAAAACGAAAACAACCGAGTAATTTAAGAGCTTTTATTTTCTTAATTGCTCTAAATTGTATCCATTAGAAAACATTTTATCTGTAATCCAACGCACAATTATTGATTTTGTTTATGAAGTTGCATAGTAAATGACATTTGTGAATGGAATGGAACTAGAAATGTTAATTATTTTGTGACTTTCATCACGATATTGTTCTTTATAACACTGAAAATGTACAAATCGCTTTCGTTTTTGTTCCTTATCAAACATTGATCGCGTTTCTGCTCTATATTTAATAATAGATTATAAAAATAGAATCTATACTTATCGATTATAGAAATGTTTATTAATGTGAGGGATGCGACATGAATGGCTCATCTGTGACTGAAACGGATGTCATCATTATCGGTGGTGGCGCAACAGGTGCAGGAGTCGCTCGTGACTGCGCTCGCCGAGGTCTAAGAACCGTTTTACTTGAAAGGCACGACATCGCGACTGGCGCAACAGGGCGAAACCACGGTTTGCTCCACAGTGGCGCGCGTTATGCGGTAACCGATAGCGAATCTGCAAGAGAATGTATCGAAGAGAACAAAATCTTAAAGCGGATCGCCCATCATTGTATTGAGCGAACGGATGGCTTATTTATTACCTTGCCTGAAGACAGCCTCGATTATCAGCAAAAATTTATCACAGCTTGCCAAAGTGCAGGTATTGACGCAAATGCCATTGACCCCGCAGAGGCTATCCGTCTTGAGCCATCGGTCAACCCTGCCTTAATTGGTGCGGTTCGTGTACCTGATGGTACCGTTGACCCATTTCGTCTAACCGCTGCAAATATGTTAGATGCCAGAGAACATGGCGCAAAAGTACTGACTTACCATGAAGTTATCGGCCTTATCCGCGACGGTGATACTGTTCGAGGTGTGACTGTGTACGACCATCAAGCAAAAAAACAGTATGACATTTACGCCGAAATTGTCGTTAACGCTGGTGGGATCTGGGGGCAAAAAATTGCCGAATACGGCGAGCTAAAAATCAAAATGTTCCCTGCAAAAGGGGCATTGCTCATTTTAGGTCATCGGTTAAATAACATGGTGATCAACCGTTGCCGTAAACCTGCGGATGCGGATATTTTAGTGCCTGGTGATACGATCTCACTAATTGGGACGACTTCCACACACATTGAATATGACCAAATCGACAATATGTACGTCACCCCAGAAGAGGTTGATATTCTTATTCGCGAAGGTTCGATGTTATCACCTGCATTGGCGACAACGCGCATTTTACGTGCCTACGCAGGGGTTCGCCCTTTAGTGGCTAGCGATGATGACCCTTCAGGGCGAAATGTTAGTCGCGGTATTGTGCTTCTAGACCATGCGAAACGCGATGGAATGGAAGGCTTTATCACCATTACAGGTGGTAAATTAATGACTTATCGCCTGATGGCGGAGTGGGCAACGGATAAAGTCTGTGAAAAACTGGGACATTCTGCAAAATGTACAACAGCAGAAGCACCACTTCCGGGCTCTCAACACAGTGCAGAAGAAGCCTTGCGCAACGTAGTTTCCATTCCCGCACCAATTCGTGGTTCTGCGGTTTACCGCCACGGTGACCGTGCATCTGCCATTTTAAGCACTGATCGCTTAGATAAAAGTTTAGTGTGTGAATGTGAAGCAGTAACCGCGGGAGAGGTGCGTTATGCCGTCAATTCGCTCACAGTAAACAACTTATTGGATTTGCGCCGTCGTACCCGCGTAGGGATGGGAACTTGCCAAGGAGAGCTGTGTGCTTGTCGTGCGGCAGGTTTACTCAATCGATTTAATGTCACGACACCGCATGAAACTGAGCAGCAACTAGGTCATTTCCTCAATGAGCGTTGGAAGGGCGTGCGCCCCATCGCTTGGGGGGATGCATTGCGCGAAAGTGAGTTCACCAGTTGGGTTTATCATGGGTTATGTGGGATGAATGAAGCCACATTGGGCAAAGCATCTCAGAAGGAGGCGGATAATGAAATATGATGTCGTTGTGATGGGAGGCGGCCTTGCGGGGCTGCTTTGCGGTATTCGCCTAACCCAGTCTGGCCTGTCTTGCGCAATGGTGAGTGCAGGGCAAAATGCACTGCATTTTTCGTCGGGTTCATTGGATTTATTAACCCATTTACCTGATGGCCAAATTGCAGAAAAACCACTGACAATGCTTGGTGAGTTAAAATCGCAAGCGCCTTTTCACCCCTATAGTTTGATGGGGGAAAACCACGTAGCTGAACTGGCTAGAATGGCAGAATCCATCTTGCAGCAAACGGGAATTCGCTTAAAAGGTTCTTGCGAAGAAAATCATTATCGCATCACACCGTTAGGCCATAAACGTATGACGTGGCTGAGTCCTGAGTCAGTTCCTACAGTTGGCTTACATCAAAAAATGGATGCCAGTAAAATTGCTGTTGTCGGTATTGAAGGGTTCTTGGATTTTCAGCCACAAATGGTAGCTGATGAGTTGCAGCGTGAAGGAATACAGGCTAGTGCCCATTATGTGCATTTGCCACTACTTGACCGCCTACGCGAAAATCCAAGTGAATTTAGAGCGATTAATGTCGCTCGCTGGCTCGATAGACCGGAAAACATGGCGCAAATCGTTGAGGAAATTTCGCCATTAATCGCTGATGCCGAAGCTGTTTTTATGCCTGCTTGTATAGGGCTGGACAGCGAACAGCCGATGTTGGAATTACAGAAACGATTAGGTAAGCAACTGTATTTATTACCCACTTTGCCACCATCATTATTAGGCATTCGCCTACATGAGATGCTATTACGCCAGTTTCGTCGCCAAGGTGGGATTGTCATGCCTGGGGATAAAGTCTCGTCAGTAAATTATGCAGAAGGCCGTATTGCGTCTGTGCAGACACGTAATCACGGGGATATTTCGCTCAAGGCTAAACATTTTGTGTTGGCGACAGGTAGCTTCTTTAATAATGGCTTGGTCGCTGAGTTTGACCGTGTGTATGAACCGCTGATGAATTTAGATTTATGTGAAATCTCAGAGCGAGCGAAGTGGACTAATAAAGAGTTTTTTGCTTCCCAACCTTATATGGCCTTTGGCGTGAAAACAGACGAAAAACTGCGGGCTCAAAAAGCAGGTGCAGCGATTGAAAACCTGTATGTCGCAGGTGCGGTACTCGGGGGCTTTGATCCATTAACCCAAGGCTGCGGTGCGGGAGTTTCAATGATTAGCGCATTATTTGCCGCGAATGAGATCATTAATGAAGTGAGTAAAAACAAAGCGATGCAGGCGGAGGTGGCACAATGAGTATTCAAGATGCAAGCTTTGAAAGCTGTATTAAATGTACGGTGTGCACAACATACTGCCCCGTTGCGAAAGTGAACCCATTGTATCCGGGCCCAAAACAAGCGGGGCCAGACGGTGAGCGCTTACGCTTAAAAGACCCAATGCTCTATGATGAAGCGCTGAAATATTGTACTAACTGTAAACGCTGTGAAGTCGCTTGCCCATCGGATGTGAAAATTGGTGATATTATTGCGCGTGCAAGAAATACCTACAGCCAGCAAAAACCGAAAATTCGCGATGCAATCCTCAGCCATACGGATTTAATGGGCTCGCTTTCTACGCCATTTGCACCAGTGGTAAATACCATCACCGGGTTAAAACCTGTGCGCCAAATTCTGGATAAAGCGTTAAAAATCGACCATCGCCGTGAACTGCCAAAATATTCATTTGGCACATTCCGCCGTTGGTATTCTAAACAAGCGGCAGAGCAAGCTAAATTTGAAGAACAAGTGGCTTTTTTCCATGGTTGTTATGTGAATTACAACCACCCGCAATTAGGGAAAGACTTAATTAAAGTCTTTAATGGCATGAACATTGGTGTACAACTGCTTAAACGTGAAAAATGTTGCGGTGTCGCATTGATTGCCAACGGGTTTATGAAGCAAGCAAAACGCCAAGCCAATGTTAATTTAGAGTCACTTCAGGAAACCATCCTCGAAAAACATATACCTGTAGTTGCGACGTCCTCAACGTGTACATTTACCATCCGTGATGAATATACCCATGTATTGGATGTAGACACTTCAGAAATGCGCGACAACATTGAGCTCGCAACTCGCTATATTTATCGCCTGTTAGAGCAAGGGCGCGAACTGAAACTGAAACATACCCCGTTAAAAGTGGCCTACCATACGCCATGCCATATGGAAAAAATGGGTTGGACATCCTACACGCTAGAGCTAATTAAACGTGTACCGGGTGTTGAGTTGATCGTGCTTGATTCCCAGTGCTGTGGTATTGCAGGGACTTACGGGTTTAAGAAAGAGAATTATGAAGTTTCACAAGGTATTGGTGCGGGGCTCTTCCGTCAGATAGAGGAAAGCGGAGCTGATATGGTTATTACAGACTGTGAAACCTGTAAGTGGCAAATAGAGATGTCCACAAGTAAAAAATGCGAGCACCCGATTTCGCTCTTAGCAAGGGCATTATAATTAACTGAATTGTAGGGTTGTTATTCTTTGTTTTAGCTCAGTTTAACCCAGTTGGAGATAGCATTTCGCTATCTCCTTTTTTATGCTTAATGCTGACGAACTAATTGTTTTTTTTCTGAATTCGCAAAGAAGTATTTCAAGATGAAATTCAGTAAAACACCATAAGCAGGTAAGAAAAACAGCATGCAAATAAGTAACTTAAAGACGTAATCGACTAATGCGATTTCCACCCAGTTTGTCGCCATAAAGGGGTCACTACTGCGGAAAAAGGCGATAAAGAAGAATGCGATGGTATCAATTAAATTACCAAAAAACATGGCGCAAGCAGGAGCAACATACCAACGTGCATTTTGACGTAATTTATTGAAAACGCTGACATCTAAAATTTGCCCAAGTACATATGCCATAAAACTTGCGGCAGCAATTCGCGCAACAAATACGTTAAACTCAGAGAGTGCGGTAAAACCTTGCCATTCACCTTGGAAAAATAGCGCAGAAATAACATAAGAAATCAGCAGAGCAGGCAACATTACTGCGGTAATAATTCGCCGAGCAAGCGGTGCGCCATAGATGCGGACGGTTAAGTCAGTGGCCAAAAAGATAAAGGGAAAGGTAAACGCGCCCCATGTAGTATGGAAGCCGAAAATATTAATCGGCAACTGCACAAGGTAGTTACTGGATGTAATAATTAAAATATGAAATAAAGATAGCCAAATTAACGCAGTGGCTTTTTGCTGCACAGTAAAATCAAACATATTGTACCTTTTTAGTCGCAATGGGGTGAGGGAACCCATGAAATTCATCCCTAAATCGGGAGTAGCGCATCATACGCCTGTTGCGCAACAAAAGCAAAACTGTTCATTCATCAACGCGCGTTTTATTATATAATCAATCTATTGATCTCTTTAAGAAGTCGTTTATATGTCTGATTTATTTACCAACGCAACCAAAACCCTTGATACTCTTGGCTTACGCTGCCCAGAGCCTGTGATGTTAGTGCGTAAAACTGTGCGGAATATGGCAGAAGGCGAGACGTTACTGATTATTGCCGATGACCCCGCAACGACCCGTGATATTCCCGGTTTTTGCCGTTTTATGGAACATGACTTGCTGGCGGTTGAAGCGGAAAGCGCCCCTTACCGTTATTTGTTGCGTAAAAAAGCCAGCGGGTTATAGGGTATTGTGTAAGAAACAGCATGGCCGTTGCTATTAAGGTCGGCAGCTGTTTTTGCGCAGTATAGAGTTAAACAATGAAAAGTAACGTTTTTTTAAATAGCCTAATTGATTATTTTTAAAGATGCTTAATCTATTTTGACGCCGAGTTTATCTCTTCACGGCTTAAGCCTGTACAGTTAATAATTAATTCTAAGTCGACACCGCTTTTTAAAAGATATTGAGCAGTGGTAAGTTGTTGTTTACGAAATTCTTCATGAACCTCTTTAAGGCCTATTTCAAATCCTTCTTTAAAACCTATTTCAAAACCTTCTTTACGGCCTTTTTCTTGTAATCTTAGCGCAATATTCATGATAACCCCTTGATGTTTTTCTGTTGTTTCACTCAGTTGCTGAACAATATACTCAAAATGAATTGAGGCTAACTTAATCAATTTGCAATAAAGCATGCTGCTCAGTTATTGCAAGGACATGAGGTCTTCACGGCTTAAGCCTGTACTGTTAATGACTAACTGCAAGTCGACACCGCTTTTTAAAAGATATTGAGCAGTGGTAAGTTGTTGTTCATAAGCTTCTTTTCGGCCTTCTTCAATGCCCTCTTTACGGCCTTTTTCTTGTAATCTCAGCGCAATATTCATGATAACCCCTTGATGTTTTTCTGTTGCTTCACTCAGTTGCTGAACAATATATTCAAAATGAATAGAGTCCACGGTAATAAAGAGATAATTAAGGATCGTGATGATGTCATCGTCATTATTATAGTGCTGGTTGAGCGCTTGAGCCAACAAGGGAACAACCCGTTGAAACTCATCGCGTAAGTCCTTGTGTTTCATTGCAAGCTCCATGACGGCAACTTTGCGATGATTGACGAGTTCATTGTCATCAATGACCGTAATATCAACAATGGGAAATGTTTTGCTGTATAAATCTGATGCGACATCCGGCCAATGAAAGCAATGCGTCCAAGGTTGAGCATATGGATAAGGGCTCACTTTTCCGTGGTAAAATAACACAGGCACAACCAACGGTAAGTCTTTATTGCCTTGTTGTAGATGCTGATTCATGGCTAAAAAAGCATAGTGCATCAACCGCCATCCCATGAGCTTATCAGGCGATGATTGGTGCTCAACTAACATATAAATATACCCACCACCTTGCAGTGTTTCGACGGTATACAATACATCTGAGAAACGCGAACGCAGCTGTTTATCAATAAAAGATGTGTTGGTTATCGCTAATGTGTCGAAATGGCATAATTGCTTAATATTGGTGGGAAGGTGGATATCAAAAAAGTCACGCGCATTGTCAACTTTAGACATAAACCCTTTAAAGGCGGCGTCATGGGGTGTTGAATTACGCTGTTTTACCATATCGATTTCCCACTCAACAGATAGCTTGTTTACGTGGGTAATTTTACGCAACTTTCGGACTCACAGATAAAAAGTTTGTCCTAAAATTACGCATGAGATGACAATTAACTAATTGTAATAATTGATTATATTAAGTTGTAATTCGAAAAAAAAGCGCCTCATTGGGCGCTTTGCTTAGTTGATGAAACACTACTTTTTCACTTGAGGTAATTTTACTCGAAGTAACCGTACAGCATTCGCGGTTACAAGTGCGGTTGCACCTGAGTCTGCAAGCACTGCTACCCAAAGTCCAGTGATCCCGAGTAAACTGGTGACTAAAAATACGCCTTTTAGCCCAAGCGCTATCGTAATGTTTTCACGGATAATTTTCCGCGTTGCACGGGATAGCGCAATAATTTCTGGTAAGCCTGTTAAACGGTTATGAGTTAAAGCCGCATCCGCTGTTTCTAACGCAACATCAGTACCACTGCCCATTGCCACACCGATGCTCGAGGCTTTCATTGCAGGGGCATCGTTAATGCCATCACCGACCATCATGGTGCTATGGTTGCGGTTTAGCTCCATAACTGCGGTCACTTTATCTTCAGGGAGTAAACCCGCACGGAACTCCATACCTAATTGGCCTGCAATTGCCCCAGCAGCACGCGGGTTATCACCCGTTAACATCACGGCATTAACATTGAGCGCTTTGAGCATGCTCATCGCATCACTGGCATCTGTACGCAGTGTGTCTTGCAGCGCAGTTAAACCGATAACGCGGTTATCCTCCAATGTGACAACGACTGTTTTACCCTCAGCTTCCAATGCTTCAACTTTGCTTTGCCATTCATTTTCTAATGGAGTTTCTAAGCGATTTGGGGCACTGACCAATATGTGCTTATTATTTAGGACCCCTTCGACACCTTTTCCTGCAAGCGCTTTACGGTCTTGTGCTTCAGTCACTGACAAAGACAACTCTTCCGCTTTATTTACAACCGCTTTTGCCAATGGGTGGTGTGAACCAACCTCAACAGACGCTGTGATTTGCACTAATTCACTTTCGGTCATGCCATCAACAGGAACTAAATTAGTGACGTGAGGTTTACCTTCCGTCAGCGTCCCTGTTTTATCTAAGGCGATAGTGGTAATCGTGCCAAGCTGTTCAAGCGCTGCGCCACCTTTTATCAATGCACCGCGACGTGTTGCTGTCGCAAGGGCTGAGGTTATCGCCGCTGGGGTGGATATCACAAGCGCACACGGACAACCGATTAATAGCAATGTTAAGCCGCGATAGATCCATGTTTCCCAAGGTGCAGAAAAGAAAATTGGTGGGATAATAATCACTAATGCTGAAATTAACATGATAATCGGCGTATAAATACGGCTGAAACGGTCGATAAAGCGCTCAATGGGGGCTCGACGTTCTTCAGCTTCTTCAATCAGCTGCAAAATACGGTCAATCGCGTTCTGGCCTTGCTCTGAAACGACTTTCATTTGCACTGCACGGTCAACAGATAAGCAGCCAGCTGCGACTTTTTCGCCAATGTTGCGTTCGACAGGAACAGATTCCCCTGTTAACGCACTTTCATCAAAGCTGGCAAAACCTGAAACTAACACGGCATCCGTTGGTAAGCGCCCACCTGGTGCGACTTCAATAATGTCTCCTGGGCGCAGTTGTGCAACAGGGACGGTGGTTTTTTGCCCATCTTTAATGAGAATTGCATCTTCTGGAACCAATGCCATTAATGCGCTGACCCCACGACGAGCACGACCTGCCGAGTAGGATTCGAGCATCTCACCTAACATAAACAGTAAGATAACCATGGCGGCTTCTTCTGTGGCTTGAATAAAAATTGCGCCTACAGCAGCAACGGTCATCAATGTTTCGATAGCAAAAGGAGTACCAGTACGAATTAAACGTAATGATTTGCTCGCGATAGGATATAACCCGTATAGGGTGGTTAAAATAAAAGCAATATTCCCGATTTTCGGGCTAAATGCCTCAATTCCCCAGCTGATTGCCATCAGTATTGCTAAGATAATGACAGGTTTAGCTTCACTCAGTAAGCTTTGTGGTGGGGCAATAGATGCCGCATTATTACTACCGACTTCGAGTAATTCATAGCCAGCAGCTTCTACGGTAGAACGTACTGCCGCACTGATGTCTGTATTTGCATCAACCACTAATTTTTCAGTCGCAAACAACACTTTGGCTTGCTTAACTTCGCCGATTTGGCCTACCGCATTCTCAATTTTATTGGCACAGCTTGGGCAATCCATCCCGCGAATTATCCAGCTAAAACGCTGCCCTGCGGCCTGCAAAGGCTCCACTTCATCGGCAGTGTTTGCCGTTAATCCACAGCTACCACCATGTTGGTGGTCGTGAGATCCATGGTCATGGTCTGCATGGTCGTGATCTGAGTGACACCCACCACTGTGTCGGTGGGATCCCTCATCGTCATCGGGATGTTTTTTGGTGTCGCTATGCTCATGAACATGTGAGTCATTACTCGCCTGTGCACCGTTTTGTGTCACAGTGGATGAGCATGCACTAGTGCTTGAGCAGCAAGAGCTTGTATGTGTATGATTTTCTTTATGAGAGTGTGAGTGCATAAGCGCCCCCTTATCCAACTATAATGAGTTCCATCACTGATTGTTGATAAGTCTACACTTTGGAGTCTACTCCAGAGTCAAACAAAATGAGGGGAGCCAACTGATAAAATTCTCAAATAGCATTTTTTATCAATTGGCACTTATGACAGGGAGATTTATAAATAAATTGCGCGGACAATAAAGAATTGACCAAGGAAATATAATGCAGCGACCACCGCTTTTGAGGCTTTGAATGGTAAGCGGAAATGGGCAATTAACCATACACAGTGAGATAAAAAGAGTAACGATGCCCCCACCATGATGGAAAAGTTATATTCGCGCCCAAGGCCGAAATATTGGTCGCCAGCGACCCAAGCCATAATCATACACATGATTAAAGAAGCAAAAACAATGGCCTGTAGATTTTCTAATTTGCCCCAAATAAGAATCAGAGTGATGGCCGCAATAATTAGTGGAGCAGCCAACCAAGGTAAAAATAGTCCAAAGTTTAATTGCATGCCAAAGCTAATCGTGTAAATCAGGTAGCTGAGAAACATGAGGGCGACAGAAGTTAGTAAGTGTTCACTTGAAAACATTCGCGAGAGATCAGCCATCAGTGAAACTAATAATCCGCCAAGAATAAGGTAATTTTGCAGGTTTAGATCATCGGAACTCCAACCCCAAAAGAGTAATAATAACAGTGTAATAGGGCGGAATAACCAACGTTGCCATCCTGGGCCGCGGTAGGCAGCATCGACATATAACCAGCCAGAGAAGAGTACTGCGAGAAATGGCCAACTAATCATACACATATCCTTATAAGTTCAATAAATGAAACGGTAATAAACCGTTCACTGAGATAACGTGTTCTGTTTCTATAAATAAGATAAACTATAGTTAGGATCTTTTTAAGCGAAATGCACAAATTATGAATAAGCCAATATTATTAATTATCGTTATTGCGATTATCGCTGTGCTTGCCACTAAACGTTTTTTTGACCAACGCAAGCAAAATGAAATTAACGATAATTCCTTGCCTGTTAGTTACTTAGTTAAGGTGGATAGCAAAAAAGATTACCCTTATCCTAACATGCGTTCTCGCGAACGGGATGTCGTTTCACCTGAAACTTTCCGCTACGAAATTTATTTTAAAACGTTAGCCAGCGGTGAGGTGATTAAAACGATTGTAACAGAAGAACAATACCGCGAAGTTGAGCTAGAGCGTGAAGACAAACTTACTCTGCAAGGAACGCGGTATATTCGTTTTGAACCCAAATAATCTATTGTTCTGACTTATTTTTCTTGGCTTCTTCTAAAGCAGCTTTGGTTTTTTTCTGCATCGCTAACATTTCGAAGACACCAAAGAAAAAGATGCGCGTTTGCACTAAACCAGAAATTTTTTCACCTTTAGGCAAAGTGGCTTTTAGGAAAATAGTTTGTAATGCGTGCATGAAAATCATAAAGACCATTGCGATATCCATAAAATATTTCAATGGTTTAGGGAATGGGTGAATTAAATTAAACACCATAAAACTCCAAACGCAAACCATCAGCAGGCGACCAACATTAATTAACATACTTTTTTCCTAAAGTGAGGTTCGAATAAACAGGCGATAAGCAACTTGGCCAGCAATTTTTTCGCGATGAAGCTGCCAGTTCGCAGGAAGGTCAGTAAGTGGTGACTCCGCCTCTGACTCAACGTATATCCAGCTTTCGTCTGCTAGCCATTGGTTTTTTTCGAGCAATTGAATTGTTTCGTTGAGTAAGCCTTTGCGAAATGGTGGGTCAATAAATACCACGTCAAAAGGAGCTCCCTGTTGGCTTAGCACAGTCAGGCTACTGTTGGTGATAACGGTTGCATCATCCGCTTGTAAACGGGCCTTATTTTCAGTGAGTAATTGCGCATTTTGTTTATCTAGCTCAATGAATGTCACGTTTTGAGCAAAGCGAGAAAGCGCCTCGAAACCTAATGAACCACTTCCTGCGAAGCAATCAAGGCAGCGTGCGTCCCGAATAACAGGCATTAACCAATTAAATAACGTTTCTTTGATGCGGTCTGTGGTTGGGCGTAAGCCCTCACTATCACGGACAGGCAGCTTTCTCCCACGCCATTTCCCACCAATGATACGAATTTGCCCTAAAGGCGCTGATTGTGGTTTTTTTGCCATAATGTGTATTGCTACTTAGCTTATTGTTTACTTAAAAATGATTGTTACCATTGTATACCTGTCAGGGGAGAAGTTGCAGTGTTGTTACCCCTAATTGGCTGAATTTCGATTATAGCGTGTCGTTTTCACAGTTTTAACATAAAAATTCCGATTAAATTGTCAGGATTTTTCTTTCAGATATGTGTTGCAGAGCGATGAAATGATAGACTGCATGTAATTTGATTGCGATTTGATTATCGAGCGCCATATTTTTACCGCGAGGAGTGTAGTGGCAGATGGCTAAAGACAAGAAAAAAGGCTTTTTTTCATGGCTAGGTTTTGGTCGTAAAGATGAAGAAGAGACTCAAAAACAACAAGCTCAGCAGGCAGAAACTGCAAACGAAGTTGAAAATCAACACCCCGTAGAAGATGCCGCTGCCGCAGAAGCGGAACGTCAATACCAAGCGGAGCAAGCTGCAATTAAAGCAGCAGAAGACGAAGCGGAGCGCCAGTATGCAGCGCAACAAGCCGCAATAGACGCTGCAACAGAACAAGCGGAACTTGAACGTAAGGCTCAGCTAGAGGCGATTAAAGCGGCGCAAGAGCAAGCAGAACAAGCGCGTTTTGCGGCAGAAGAAGCGCGCCTAGCAGAAGAAAAAGCAGAGCGCGATCGCCAAGAAGAAGCAGCTCAACGCCTTGCGGAAGAAGAGCTGGAGCGTCAGCGTGAAGCTGAATTGGCGGCGGTCAAGGCTGCGGAGGAAGCAGCAGAGCAACAACGCCAAGCCGATTTAGCGGCGATTAAAGAAGCTGAGGACAAAGCAGAACGTGAACTGCAAGAAGCCGCACGCATAGCGGAAGAACAAGCAGAGCAAGAGCGCCAAGCTGCCGAAGCTGCACGCATAGCCGAAGAACAAGCAGAGCAAGTACGCCAAGCTGCCGAAGCCGCACGTTTAGCCGAAGAACAAGCAGAGCAAGAGCGTCAAGCTGCGGAAGCCGCACGTTTAGCGGAAGAACAAGCAGAGCAAGAACGCCAAGCTGCCGAAGCTGCACGTTTAGCCGAAGAACAAGCAGAGCAAGAGCGCCAAGCTGCCGAAGCCGCACGTTTAGCCGAAGAACAAGCAGAGCAAGAGCGTCAAGCTGCGGAAGCCGCACGTTT
>NZ_JBSICD010000069.1:0-434 GCF_058246155.1 Providencia sp. UF-183
TTTCGTCATACTTCCCATTATGCGGGTGTTATCTTCGTTTGCTAACGCTAGTCACATACTTATGTATGCTCCTAGCGATTAGCGGCACTTGATGCCTACGTATAATAGGAATTATTTAGAAAATTAAATGTTGGTCATACTTCAAACTGTAGCGTTGTTGGCTTCATTCGGCTACTCGGGTCACATACTTGTGTATGCTCCCCGAGTTATCCTCACTTGCCGCCTAGCTACAGCGCGAACTATTTAGAAAATAGGTTTTCGTCATACTTCAAACTGTAGCGTTGTTGGCTTCATTCGGCGGCTTGGGTCACATACTTGTGTATGCTCCCCAATGTTTCGTCATACTTCCCATTATGCGGGTGTTATCTTCGTTTGCTAACGCTAGTCACATACTTATGTATGCTCCTAGCGATTAGCGGCACTTGATGCCTACG
>NZ_JBSICD010000070.1:0-397 GCF_058246155.1 Providencia sp. UF-183
CTCACATTGTTTAAGCGATAAACAATGTGCGTTGTTTTCAATTTTCAGCTTGTTCCAGATTGTTAAAGAGCATAATTGTTAAACCAACTATTTGCATAATTGGCTTAATCATTATTGGGGACATCGTCTTTCACTCGATATCGGCGCAATTGGCGTCCCCTAGGGGATTCGAACCCCTGTTACCGCCGTGAAAGGGCGGTGTCCTAGGCCTCTAGACGAAGGGGACACAAGATATTGCACAACTGACTTCGTTGCTTATCTCATGTAAGTCCTATTCTCTCGAATAAGTCTCCCACGTATAGCCTATTGCTCTACTTTCTATCAGACAATCTGTGTGAGCACTTCACAAAAACACTTCAATGGTAAGGAGGTGATCCAACCGCAGGTTCCCCTACGG
>NZ_JBSICD010000071.1:0-392 GCF_058246155.1 Providencia sp. UF-183
CTTAAAGGGGTGTTACGCAAAGAAGGTAATCGCTGGGTACCTAACAACACCACTGCCCAAGGGCTGCGCTTTAACCCAGAGTTCCTCAAGGCGTTAGATACCTTGAGCCATTTGGGGGATGTGGCGTTCGCCAACGGGGAAGCGCGCCTGTACTTTGAAATCCGCCCCTCCACCAGCCGAGATGTGATGCAAACCATTTTGGTGATTGATAAACAGACGTTGACCTATGACAACCAATTCCCCGAGTGGCAACGCTTTGTGTGGCCGGGAGATACCATCGCCTCCGGTGCGTCACTGCGCTGGATGAGCACCACTGCAGGCACCCGTTTACTGGCAGACCACCGCGGCGTGTGGGGAGTAATTCGTTTATTGGAAAGCGCCCAAGTCGCTCC
>NZ_JBSICD010000072.1:0-389 GCF_058246155.1 Providencia sp. UF-183
AGTCCTGAGGTTGAGCCTGTTGTGATCTCGAGTGTCTTGACGACCCCTTTCTGATCTTGTTGCCCTTGGTTGTTTGGTGAAACGGGGGCAGGTGGCTGTACATTCAGGGTTTCTTTATTGGAATCCTTGCCATTCACGGAAACATTGAGTTGTTTATCGCCACTTTGCTGCGCAGGCAGTTCGGCAGTGTAGCTACCGTCGGTATTTGGGGTCACCGGCAGGGTGTGTTTGTCGTTGCCAATGGTGACTTCGATATTTTGCACATCCTTGACAGGGTTGCCGTTTTTGTCGGTAAGCTCCACTTTGATGGTTGGCTTGTCCCCCGCATTTGGGGTTTTTGTGTTTGGCGTAACAACGATATTTTGCACACTGTTGTTGCCCGTGGCTTT
>NZ_JBSICD010000073.1:0-386 GCF_058246155.1 Providencia sp. UF-183
CCTAACCAAAGGCAATAATCTTTGGCGTCTTGCCAATCTGCGGAAGCTGGGTAATTATCTTGGGTGGAGGCTTGCCAGCTTTTCATAATATCGCGAGATTTTAAATCGTTATATCTATCTGTTAACGGAAGCCCTGTTAATGCTCGCCATAAATTAAATTGCCCCCACGTTACGCGGTATTTGGATAAACTAAAGCTGTCTAAGGTGACATCGTGAACAAATTTATTATCTTTACCTAACGAATACGGCAGGGTAGATTTACCGTCATGGCCGCTGCCAAAATCCCCCATTAAAAAGGTACCCCCCTCGATAAACACCATATTGTTTAGCGAATCATTAACCAGTTGTTGTTTCTGACTTTCTTGCTCGGCGGTGAGTTGTTGATC
>NZ_JBSICD010000074.1:0-377 GCF_058246155.1 Providencia sp. UF-183
GTGGTTGACACATTCAGCGTCAGCATGTGCTCCCTCTATAAAGAGGAGGTGTTGCGTTTTTGGGAGTTTGTTCGCCGCTATATGGAGGATAAAAAAGGGGTGAAAGAGGTCGCCGAAATCACCCACTGGTTTTTACCCATCAATGAGAAAAAAGAGTCGCTTGGCCTTGGTTTTCGCATGTTCAATATGCGCGTAGGCGGTTTTGGGTCAATTTTGCTTTTTCCCTTTCATATACTGTATACCCCTGCTCGTTGGTTCTCTTTTCAAACCAGTAAAATTCCCCAATGGACACCCGAGGTCGAGGCCCTGTGCCAAATTGACGATGCGGATCCGTATCAGTTTGATTGCCACAGTGTTGATATGTCATGGCATTGGCG
>NZ_JBSICD010000075.1:0-375 GCF_058246155.1 Providencia sp. UF-183
TACGGCGCACTCGCATTCGCCACCGCTTTATTTACATCCCCATTCACCAATCCTTGGATTAAGGCTGTGCCCGACTCTACAATGCGGCGATTATCACCACCCACGCCCCACTCTGATGCTTGAACCGCTTTTTCAATGCGGTCGTTCAATACCGCCTCACGAATAGCTGTTTCATCCCCTTTTAAGTTCGGGTCTTTGATAGAATCAATCGCTTTCTTACGCTCATCAGCTGTGACTGGTGTTTTATCGAAGTTTTTCGTCTCTTCTTTGGTCGCGTCTATCCGCTTTTCCGTCACCACAATATCTGTAATCTGCTTACCTAACTCGCCGACTAGCTGCGTTTTCTCTATCCGCTTCTGCTCTTTCTCTTTGTCA
>NZ_JBSICD010000076.1:0-357 GCF_058246155.1 Providencia sp. UF-183
GCATTATTCTAGTTAGGTTATTTAAGCTATCAACTCTTAATATAAAAGACCTAGCATCCATTCCAAATATTTGAGAGAAGCTTCTTAACCTACCCATTATGTCTTCTAGACGTGTATTATTTACTAAATATTGATAAAAATTACGTTCTTTACTAAAAAAGGGAGTTAATAGGTTACTAAGTTGGTGAAATCAATAACGACCGTGTGTCCCTACTTGTACCACTTGATCTATGGCCCTTAGTCGAGGTCAAAGGGTTTGTGCCGAATTTAAATTTGAAAGTAAAACTCTAAGATAGACGATTATTGTTCTAATATCTGAAAAATTTAAATTACCTCAAATGTTGTATTCATCTATTG